>JAJYDP010000317.1 GCA_021777365.1 Chloroflexota bacterium
GACGGTGCCGTCATGGTGACCACGGCGTACGTACCGCCGGAGGACAGGACGGCCGAGAGGACCGCCGCGGCGATGATGCCTGCCACCGGGACCTGGCGCCTGCTCCGGGGCTCGGGGGCGGGCGCGGGGCCGACCGGCCGCCAGGCCGATCCGCCCTGGGAGCCGGCCGACGACGGCGCGGCAACCGGCTCCGTGGAGACCGCGTTCTCGATCGGCGTCCACGACGGTTGGGTCGCGGCAGGTGTCACGTCCGTTGCGGGTGCCCAGAGGGGCACCGCGGGCAGCCCGGGCGCCGGCACGAAGTCCGCCGGGGCAGGAAGCGTCGGTGAGGTCGGAATGGAGGAAACCGGGCCGGCCTGCGATCCCTCGGACGTCGCCCCGGGATGGTCGGGATCGGCTGCCGCGAGGCGGTCGGCATCAGCTGGATCTGCGGGACGCCCGACGTCCGGAACGTCCACGGGCGTGGCGGAGGGCTCCGCCGGAAGGCCCGTCTCTTCGTCTGTCATGGTCATGGCCCCCAGTGCTGGGCGATCACTCGAAACTCCTCATCCCTTGCTGCATGGTGTACGCGCCCAGACTGAACTGATCCTGAAAACTCGCCCGGCGTGCGGGCCCTTGCGCGACCCTGCGCCACGGCCCCGGATCCAGCCCCGGAGGCGGCCGGCCGAGACGCCGTGCCGGTGCCGATCATCGGTCGAGGAGGCCGTCGAGCCCGGGGGTCCAGACCACCCGATCGTCGGCGGTGATGCCGTACGCATCGAAGCCCGGATGGGCGGCAACCCAGGCCAGGCCGTCGAGTCCCATGGCGAAGGCGGTCGTGGCATAGGCATCCGCGTACGTCAGGCTGGGCCCGACCACGGAGACGCTGAGCAGCTCCTGCGGGGGCAGGCCGGTGTGCGGGTCGACGATGTGCTGGCCACGCTCGTAGGCTCCCGACGTGGCGACGGCGCCGTCCCGCAGCGCCAGCACGGCGGTCACCCGGTCAGCCCGATGAGGATGGCGGATCCCCACGCGCCACGGCTGCCGGTCGTCGACGCCACCCCGGACGATGACGTCTCCGCCGGCATTGATCGCGAACCGGCGGCCGCCCGCCTCGGTAAGCATCCAGGCCGCCTCCTCCACGGCCCATCCCTTGACCACCGCCGTCGGATCCGGGTGCCCGTCCGGGCGATGACCCCGGGCATCGAAGTAGCCGCCGCTCGTGCGGTACAGGTCGTCGCAGAGCGCCAGGACCTGGCGCACGTCGAGGCTGCAGTCCGACTCCGCGAGCTCGCCGCGGCCGAGGCGGCTGATCTCGCTGTCGGGACGGAACGGGCTGAACGTCGCATCGACGAGGCGGAGATGGTCGAACGCCGCCGCGAGATCGTCCGGGTCGAGCGCACCCTCGCGCACGTCGATCGTGATCGCTGTGCCCATGATGTGCTCCACGCGCAGCAGCCGCGCGGCGCCCGCCTGCCGGGCGGACCGACGCGGCTGCGTGGGCAGCCGGACGGCAGGGCCAGCGGGGCCCGTTCCGTCGCCGGGACCCGCGTGCACGGCAGAGGTCATGCCAGGGCCTGGTCGAGCGCACCCTGCAGGGACTGCGCGTACGCCTCGCTGGTGTAGGTGGCCCCGGAGATGAGGTTGATCTGCGCGCTCTGCGCCTGGAGCACCTCCTGCCGCAGGATCGGCGCCGCGTACGCGGCGATCTGCTGCGAGAGCATGTGCGCGGTCGGCATCTGCAGCGGCTGCACGTCGACGATCCGCCCGCCCTGGATGGTCACCTGCACCTGGACGTTGCCGAACGGGATCTGCACCACGGGTCCGGAGAAGCGGCCGCTCTTCAGCGAGGTCCCCTGCGCGGCGCCTCCCGAACCCGGCTGCGAGGTCCCGCCTGAGGACCCGGAGGAGCCGCTCGACCCACCCGGGCCGCCGGCCGCGGAGGACGAGGCTCCCGTGGAACCCGACGCGGAGGACGCGGTCGAGGCGGTAGTGCCGGACGACGCGCCGGACGTGCTGCCCGAACCCTGGCCGGCCGCGCTGCCGCCGGCCGGCTGCGCGCTCGGCGCGATCGCGGTGGCGGGCAGTCCCACGACCGCGGACGTGGACCCGGGGAGCGCGGCGGGGGTCGTCTTGAAGTTCAGGAGCAGGGACAGGGCGACCGCCGTGGTGGCGATCGCGATGACGGCGCGTCGAGGAAGCATGGTCGGGTACTCCGGCGTTCAGAAGGCGAAGCGTTCGTCGTGGATCTGGGCGTCGGGCACACGGAGCGCCCGCAGGCTGCGCCGGACCGCCTCCATCATGGGCAGCGGCCCGCAGAGGTAGACGTCGTGCTGGCGCACGTCCGGGACCAGGCGCCGGAGCGCCTCCGGAGCGAGCGGATCGCCGGGCATGGCGCGCGTCCCGCGGCGGCCCACGAGGTAGTGGACCGTGGCCCCGCGGATCGCCGCGAGCTGCTCGAACTCGTGCCGGAAGACCACGTCCTGCGGCCTGCTGGCCCGGTAGACCAGCGTCAGGTCCCCGGGCGCCGCGGGCAGCTCCTCGAGGAGCGCGCGGAGCGGCGTGACCCCGATCCCTCCGGCGATCAGCAGGACCTTGGGGCGGGTCCGCAGGGCGCCGGTCAGGTTGCCGTATGGTCCCTCCACGAAGACCGGGGTCCCGATGCGCATGCGCTGCAGCTTGCGAGTCTGGTCACCCTGCGCCTTCACCGTCACCCGGAGGAACCGGCCGTTGGGAGCGGCGGACAGGGAGAACGGGTGGCTGCGCCACCAGTCCTCCGGGGTGAGGAAGCGCCAGCGGAACCACTGGCCGGCCCGCGTGGCGAGCTGGTCGAGATCGCGGCCCGTCATGTAGATGGAGACCACCCCCGGGGCCTCCTCGACCACGTTGGCCACGCGCAGCCGGTGGCGGAGCGAGAGCGTCACGGGCTGCGCGAAGCGGAAGATCAGCATCAGGGCACCGGCCGCCACGTAGAGGGCGATCCAGTACAGCCGCGCGACGGGATCGGAGGTGAAGTCGGTCCCCACGGCCAGCTGGTGCAGGAACGTCAGGGCGATCGCCAGGTACGCATACAGGTGGATCCCGTACCAGGTCTCGTACGAGAGACGCCGTCGCACGGCCGCCACGGAGCTGATCCCGATCGCCACGAAGAGCGCCATCCCGGCGGTGGCCATCAGGACGTACGGGTAGGACGTCAGGATCGTGAGTGCCTCGGCGGGCACGCCACTGCCGGTGGCGAGCCCGTAGCCGACGATGGTGAAGATCCCGTGGGCGACCAGCAGCAGGATCCCCGAGAAGCCGACCCAGCGGTGGAGCGCGGCCACGCGGTCCGGGCCCAGAACCTGGTCCAGCCAGGGACTCCGCGACATCAGGATGAGCTGCAGCAGCACCAGGTAGGTGCCGTAGAGCGCGGCCAGCTGCCCCGCGGCCATCAGGATCCCCGACGGCGAGTGGAGCTCCGCGAGCTGCCCGTGGCGAACCCACATGGCGCCGATGAGGACGGCGTTCCCGACGGCGAGAGCGGCCAGGTCGCTGGCGCGCACCGACCACGCCCTGGGGAAGGGGACGCGCTGGAGGGTGCGAGCGGGTGCGGTCATGCGATCATCCGGGTGATGCGGCACCCTCGCGGGTGGTCGCGGTTGGTTCGAGGTGAGGACCGGCGGAGCGGATCGGCCGGTTCGCGGCCCGGTGCGTGGCCGATGGCCCGGATTCGCTCCGCCGATGTCGTGCATGCTGGCCGCGGTTCCTTAAAGCCGTCTGAAACGGGGCCCCGTCTGCGGGGTAAGGGCCGGTGAACGAACCTTCATTCGTTCGCCGGCGACCTTCACGAACGGCGGGCCTGCGCGTCACACTGGTCGTGATGACGCTGCCGCCCACCGCGCCCCGGCCGGGGGAGTCCTCCAGCCCCCCGGCACGGGCTCGCACCCACCCGGCGCAGGCCGGGACCCTGTCCGCGCAGGACGCGACCCTCGCAGCATCCGACGCCGCGCTCGCGACGCACGAGGCGGAGCTCGCGGCATCGGCGGCGCACCCCGTGCCCCCCTTCGAGCAGGTGCTCGCGGCGCACGAGGCGGAGCTGTACCGCTATCTCCGCCGGCTGACGCCGACGGCCGACGACGCGGCGGACCTGCTCCAGGACACCTGCGTGCGCGCCTTCCGCGCGTACCCGCGGCTCGCGGCGGGTGCCAACGTCCGCGCGTGGCTGTACCGGATCGCGGGCAACCTCGCGCGCGACGCCCACCGACGCCGGCGCGTGCGCGCGGTGGATGCCGACGGCGTGCCCGACGCGACCCAGGGGTGGCACGGCGCGAGTGCCGAGGCCCCGGGCGGCGATCCGGCCGGTCACGTCGCCGCGGCCGAGCTGCGGGAGGCCGTCCGCGCCGCACTCCTCGAGCTCAGCGCCCGGCAGCGGGTTGCCGTCGTCCGGCGCGTACTGGAGGAACGGCCCTACGAGGACGTCGCCGCGGCGCTCGGATGCAGCGACGTGACGGCACGGCAGCACGTCAGCCAGGGGCTCCGAAGGCTGCGCGCACTCCTCGCGCCCTGGATGGAGGTGGACGGATGAGCACGCGGCAGGAGCGAGCCGAGGTGCGTCGCCGTGCCGGCGAGCCCGGACAGGCGGCCCTGGAGCGGCTGCTGCGCCGGGGCGATCCCCTGCCGGCAGCGGCGGAACTGGAGGTCGAGCTTGCCGAGGCGTCCAGTCGGGCAGATCGTGCGGTGCACGCCCTGGCGGGCGGGGCCCGCGCCCGAGGGGCGACGCCGGACCACGGGACGGCGCGCTCCCGCGGAGCCGCGGACGCCCGGGGACCTGCCCCCGTCGGGCGGGCCGCGGTCAGCCGCGGGGCCGCGCCCACGAGGGGAAGGGTGCCCGCTCGTGGGACGGCACATGCCAGTGGTGTCATCGAGGAGACTCCGGACGAGCCGCGGCCCGTCGCCGCCTTCGCCCGGCACCCCGCGCCGTGGGGCGTGCTCCACCTCGCGGCCGGCGACCGCGGCCTGGTCGCCATCGAACTCGCCGCGGAGACCGCGGACTTCGTCGACGACCTGGCCCGCCGCCTGGGCGGTCCGGTGGTGCCCGATATCCCGGGGACCCGACCCGCGTGGCACGAGATGCTCGCGGCGGCGGGGCGCCAGCTCGACGAGTACTTCGCCGGGGCACGTACACGGTTCGACCTGCCGGTGGATCTCCCGGGAGTGTCGGCCTGGGACCGCCTCGTGCTGGACGGGGCGCGGCGGCTCGCGTACGGCGAAGTGACCAGTTACGGCAACCTGGCGCTCGCCATCGGCAGGCCGCGGGCGGCCAGGGCCGTGGGTGGCGCGCTGGGTCGCAACCCGGTGCCGCTCGTCATCCCGTGCCACCGCATCGTGGCCGGTGACGGCACGCTCGGCGGGTACGGCGGAGGCGGCCACGGGGCGCGTGTGCGGATGCTCGACGTGAAGCGCACGCTCCTCGCGCTGGAGGGAGCCAGGCTGGCCGACGCCCGTTCCGGGTCCACCCGCCGGGGCGCTCCGACAGCGACGCGCTGACCCACGTCGGCCGGGGCCGGGGTCGGCGCGGCCACGGCGTGCTGCGCCCCGACCGGCAGCGCCATCCGGGGGCTACCAGTCGAACTCGCCGTCCTCGATGCGCTCCTTCTGCTCCTCGGTGAGAGCAGGCCAGATCCCGTCCATCAACTCGCGGATCTGCGCCGCGGCCTGGCGGTCACCCGCCTGGTCCGCGGCCCGCAGCAGGCGCGCGAGCTCGGTGTAGTCGGCCAATGCGGCGTCCGGGTCGACCTGCCGGACGGCCGCCGCGGTGGCCTCCGGCGATTCGTCGAGCGCCTCACGCACGATGTGGGTCATGCGGGGTTCGTCGCGAGCCGGCATGTTGCACCTCCGTTGGAGCGGGGGTTCCGAGGCACACAGGGTACGCCAGCCGGCCGGGGGCCGGACAGGGCTTGTCGGCCCGGGGTGGGGCAGGGTTCCGGAGCACATCGGCCGGTCCGGATCGAGCAGCGCGCCACTGTGCGGCGGTCGTCCCGGTCGCGGCAGCGTCAGCTCCGCGGCACCGGCCGCATCGGGTAGACGCCGACCACGACCCGCACTTCCGGATCCTGCGACAGCTCGATCCCGATCTCTCCCTGCCGGACAAGCTCCCCGAGGAGCTCCGAT
>JAJYDP010000318.1 GCA_021777365.1 Chloroflexota bacterium
GGACATGCCGCTCGGAGGCAGACCATCGGGCGCGGGGTGCTCGGGAGGAAGGCAGAAGCCACGTGGTGCCGCGGCCGGCAGCCCGGCGGCGGGAGGATGACGACACGAGGTCAGCCGTGGAGGCGGCGATCTTCGGTTGTCGGAGCTCCTGCTGGGAGGGTTCCTTCCAAACAGTGACGGACCTTACTACGGATGGGCGTGGGCTGCCGGGATGGGCCCCTGCCGCTGATCGTCAGGTCAGGCCCAGGAGACCCACCAGACCCGCCAGAGCGCGCCGGGGTCACTCAGCGGGTCGCCGTGCACGAGCGCCAGGTCGCCAGGCCCGCCCTCGCGGATCACGCCGGCATCGGGCACGCCCAGCAGCTCGCCGCCGCGCCACGTTGCCGCCCCGAGCGCCTCCCAGGGCTCCAGGCCCGCCTCGACCAGCGACTCGACTTCCCACGCCAGGTGATTCGCCCGGCCCGAACCGCCGCCGAAGTCGGTGCCGGCGGCGATGGGCACGCCGGCCCGGTGCGCCAGGCGGATCGACTCGCGGCACTGCGCCAGCCGGTCGAGGATCGCCGCACGCCCCTCCGGTGAGGCGAAGCGGGGGAGGGCCGTGGTGCGGGCGAAGGTGATCCGCGACCGGAACACGGCGAGCGTCGACACGACGTACGCGCCCTGCCTGGCGAGGGTGGCGGCCAGGTCCGCATCGAGCTCGAACCCGTGCTCGATCGCGTCGATGCCGGCGTCCGCGCAGGTCCGTGCCCCGTCCAGGTGCGTCGAGTGGGCCGTCACCCGCGCACCTCTCGCGTGCACGGCCTGGACCACGCGCCGTACCTCGCCGGCCGACCACGGGGGCGTTGCCGGGTCCGGACCATCCATGTAGAGCTTCACCAGGTCGGCGCCGTCGTCGAGCTGCGCGAGGGCGAGGGCCAGGAGCTCGTCGCCGTCGTGCGCATCCACGGCCAGTCCCGGGGCGAACGTGCCGGCGCGTGCCACCCACGTGCCCGCGGCGCGGATCTCCGGGTACCCTCGCCGCCCACGCCAGCGATCGCGGATGCCCAGGCTCAGCGCCCGGCGCCGGCCGTCCACGGGGTCGACGGCGATCGTCGCGCCGACGTCACGCACCCACCGGACGCCCGCGCCTGTCAGCAGCCGCGCATTCCGCTCGGCCACGGCAAGCTGGGTGGCGGCGGTGTCGCCGAGCCGGTCGATCCAGTGCGCACCACCCGGCAGCGTGAGGTGGCTGTGGGCGTCGACCATGCCGGGGACGATCGTGCTCCCGCTCGCGTCGATGACCTGGAGGCCGTCCGCCGGTCCCGGGTCCTCCTCCGCATCGCTGGGACGGATCCAGCGGATCACGCCGTCCTCGATGAGGACGCTGAGGCCGAGCCGCAGCTCCGGCGAACGACCGTCGGCGACCGCTCCGTCGCGGAGCAGGACTCGGGTCATAGCTGGCCTCTCCATTGCGACGCCCGTTTTCCGCCGCCGGTTACCGCAGCTCCACGATCCGGTAGCGCAGATCGCCGACCGGCGCGCGCACCACCACGTCGTCCCCGGCGCGATGGCCGAGCAGGGCGATCCCGATCGGGGACGTGTTCGAGATACGGCCCTCGGCAGGCCGGGCCTCGCTCGACCCGACGATCGTGTAGGTTTCCTCGCCATCGGGCGACTCGACCACCACGGTCGAGCCCAGCACCACCTCGTCAACGCCCGACGGCGCCTGGATGATGATGGCGTGACGGATCATCGCCTCGAGCTGGGCGATACGGCCCTCGGCGAACGACTGCTCCTTGCGCGCGGCCTCGTAGTCGGCGTTCTCGCTCAGGTCGCCCAGCTCACGCGCCGCGCGGACGCGGGCGATGATCTCGGGACGCCGCACGCGGACGAGATCGTCGAGCTCCTCCCGCAGGCGCGCGAGGCCGTCGGCCGTGACGTGGACCGGCCCGAGCTGCCGGGACGGCGGAGGCGGGGCGGCGGCACGCCGCTGTGCGGCCGACGGAGATGGGGAGCCCCGGCGCCGCGGCTCGACAGATGATGACGGGGCGGGGGCGTGCCGTGGCCGGTTCGCCGCCGGCGACGGTGTGCCCGTTCGACCCCCGGCCCGGGCGCCGGCGGCCGGGGTCTCCGCAGTCCCGGGCCCTCGGCTCGTGCCGCCCGTGGCACGGCCCCTGGGCGCCATCGCGAGCTCGCTCGAGACCGCGTTGCCCGGTGGGAGGGTCACCACGCGGCGCGGCTCGACGCGCGGCGTGGTGACCGGCGCCTCGAGCAGGTCGCCGGTGATGCCGTGGTCCTTGGGCAGGCCGGTGGGCGTCGCCATGTTGGCGAACGGCACCACGACCGTCGGGTCGTGCAGGGCCGCAACCGCGGCCGGGTCGACGGCCTGCGCGAACGCGGCGAGGATCGCGTCCTCGTATTCCTCCGGCGCGTCGGTCTCCGCCCACCAGACGCGGGCCTGGTTCAGGCCGCGGAGCGTCTTGAGCCAGCCGCCGCCGGCATGCGGCGCGGGGTCGCCAAGCGGTGTCCGCACCAGCTCGTCGACGCGGCGGCCGATCGCCTCGGCGGTCGACCCGACGTACAGCACGACCTGGTCGGAGAGCCAGAACGATGTCAGCCGCTGGGCCAGTTCCTTGCCCGCCGGCCGGTGCCCGTCCAGCTCCAGCGTCGGGACGCGCTCGATCCAGGTGCCGACAGGGGAGAGATCCACGGGTGCCCCCGGGAGCGGCGCCGGCAGCTCGACGAGATACACACCCGGGCGCACGCTGCGGACGGGCGACCCCCAGCGGACCGGCCCATCGGCCAGGAGTCCCACGACCCGCAGGAGATCCACGGCGCCCGCCGTCCGCCTGGTCACGTCCGCCACCCGTTCACCTCGCGCTGCTGATGCGGCCACCGGCCGTCGGCCGGTGGCGGGGCTGCCCACGGCCCGATCACGGCTACCCACCCTACGCGACCGGCGCATCCTTGTCATGGAGGCGGTCCCGCGGTGGCCGGGCCGGGGCACGTGCGGGCCGGGGTTCGTGGCCGCACGCGCGGAGATGGTGCTGGCGTACGATCGGCGCGACCGCGCGACCTCGGCCGGTCGCAGCGCGACGGGAGAACCGGCATGCCGAAGGACCAGGGTCGGCGTGATCACCACGGGCGTGGCGAGTCGGTGTCGGAGAGCGCGTCCGGTCCGCCCTCGCCTGGCTCCGCTGAGGTCGGCGAGACCCACGAAGGGCCCGTGCTGCTCGACCGCAGGAGTTACGAGAGCGAGCTCGCCAGGCTGCAGGTCGAGCTGGTCAAGCTCCAGGAATGGATCCGCGCGCAGGGCCGGATGGTCGTGGTCATCTTCGAGGGGCGCGACGCGGCCGGGAAGGGCGGCGTGATCCAGCGGATCACCCAGCCGCTGAACCCCCGATACGCGCGCGTGGCGGCCCTCGCCGCGCCCACCGAGCGGGAGCGCACGCAGTGGTACTTCCAGCGCTACGTGGCCCACCTGCCGGCGGCGGGCGAGATCGTGCTGTTCGATCGGAGCTGGTACAACCGCGCGGGAGTCGAGCGCGTGATGGGCTTCTGCACCGAGGAGGAGTACCGCGAGTTCCTGCGTTCGTGCCCCGAGTTCGAGCGGATGCTGATCCGGTCCGGGATCACCCTGGTCAAGTACTGGTTCTCGGTCAGTGACGAGGAGCAGGAGCGGCGGTTCCAGGACCGCATCGCCGACCCGACGAAGCGCTGGAAGCTCAGCCCCATGGACCTGGAGTCGCGGGCGCGATGGGTGGAGTACTCGAGGGCCAAGGACGAGATGTTCGCGTACACGGACATCAAGCAGTCGCCCTGGTGGGTCGTGCCGTCCGATGACAAGCGCCGTGCCCGGCTCAACTGCATCCACCACCTGCTCTCGATGGTGCCGTACGAGGACCTGACGCCCGAGCCGATCGTGCTCCCGCCGCGCCAGCCGGACACCGGCTACGTCCGGCCCCCGATGAGCGACCAGACGTTCGTCCCCCAGGTGTACTGACCCCGCGACGCCGGGCGCGGCTCTCGATGCACTGCCCGGCGGCTCCGCGCGCGCATCCGGCCGCCGCGTCGACGGAATCAGGGGGCCACGATCGTGATCGGCCAGGAACGCCGCACGACGACGCCGATCGCGTCCACGACGACGAGGCGCAGCACATGGGCACCGACGCTCCATGACGCAAACGAGACCCGAGGGCCGCTGCCGATCCGCCTGGCGTCCACGTACCAGCCCATCCGGTAGGGGTAGGCGCCGCCGGTGACGGTCGCCCATGCGGTGACCCGCGTGCCGGCCGCGATCCGGCGAGCGACGTGGCCCGCCGCGGCGACGGGCGGAAGGCTGATCGCGACCGGGCCGTCCATGAACAGGACGGTGAAGTAATCCCGGCCGTCGGAGCTCCGGTATGCCCCGACCCCGATCGCGTCGTAGTGCGCCCCGAGGATGTTCGCGAGGTGCTCCGGCGAAGCCAGGAAGACGTGCTCCATCATGGTGGTCGCGGCACCCGCCGGGGCACTGGTCCAGCCGATGTTCTCCGCCACATAGGAGAACCTGATCCCCGTCGCGCGCATCACGTCGAAGACGGTCGTGTTCGCCGGCGGTATCTGGTGGCCGAAGTACCCGCGCTGCGCCATGTCGCGGCTGCGCCAGCGTGCGAGCGAGGCGAGGCGCGCATCCATCGCGAGCGGCGGCAGCCCTGTCGAGGCACGGGCGTCGTTGGTGAGGGCGACGAGCAGCTGCTCGGCGGCGGGGCTGTAGGCGCGGACACCCCACGTGGTGGGTGCCGGCGGAAGGACGGCGGCGGACACCTGCCCGGTGGATGGCGGAAACGCCACCGCGAACGTCGGCAGCCCGAGGGCGCCGATGAGCATGGCCGCCACGGCGGCGCGCCGTGAGGGCGCGAGACGTTGGCGCATGAAAAAGGAACTCCGTGCCCGAACGGCTCCCGGACGCGGAGGAATGCCGATCGGCGTTGCCTGCTGTCACCGGTACTGTGCCCGAAAACGCGGCACCCTGCTCGGCGCGCGGGCACCGGCCCCGGCGGCGAGGCCTGGCGCGTTCCGGTGGGCCGTCGCAGTCCGACCGGCCCGACCGGCGGCTACAGGCCCCGGTATCGGTCGGTCAGGCGCGCCTCGATCTCGTCCGCGAGGGCGACCGTGGCCCGGCCCACCACGCGATCCATGAGCCGGCCGAGCAGCGGCTGGCGCAAGCGGACGCGCGACGCCTTTGCCGGCACGCCCGCCAGCTCGGCCGCCACCTCGACGGCCCGCTCGAGGTCGCCGATCTCGTCGACGAGGCCGAGCTCCAGCGCGCGCCGGCCGAGCCACACCTCACCGGTCGCCAGCTCGCGGACCCGCTCTACCGATACGTGCCGGGCGGTGGCGACGCGCTGGACGAACGCCTCGTAGATGGCGTCCACCAGCTCCTGCTCCTTGGCGCGCTCCTCCTCCGACTCGTCGCGCCATGGCGCGCCCATGTCTTTCAGACGCCCCGCCTTCCGGACCGTCACGCTCACGCCGGCCCGGTCCAGCAGGCGCGACACGCGTGGCCCGGCGGAGATGACGCCGATCGAGCCGACGATCGCGGTGGGGTTCGCCAGGATGCGCCGCGCGGGGAGGGCGGCGAGGTAGGCGCCCGAGGCGCCTGTGCCCCGGATCGCGGCGACCAGCGGCTTGGCCCGGGCGAGGCGCTCGAAGGCAAGGAACAGGTCGTCGGACGCGGAGGCGGAGCCACCGGGCGAGTCGATGTCGAGGACGACCGCCGGAACCCGACGCGAATCACGGAGCCGCGCCGCGAGCTCGACCAGGCTCGCGCTCCGCCCAGCGCCCACGATCGGGCCATACAGGCGGATCAATGCCACGCGGCCGAGCGGCACGCGCACGTGGATGCCCGGCACGAGCCGTGCGAGCCGCTCGCGCAGCGGCGGCGCCGGGTCGGGACGGGTCGCCCCGTGGACCGGAACGGCGGGGTCCGGACGTGTCCCGGTGTCGCCCGGGTGCGCGTCGCCGGATCCGCGCGGGGCTGGATCCGGCTGGATCGATCGGACGGGCATGTTCCGGGGAGCCTACCGCATCTCGGGTCGCGCGACAGCGAACATCATCCGCCTCCCGGCCTCGCCCGAACGCGATCTGCGATCCCCAGCACGGGCC
>JAJYDP010000319.1 GCA_021777365.1 Chloroflexota bacterium
CGTGAGGCGGGCGCCGCGGGCAAGGACACCCGCGGCATCCTGCGCGTCCACCAGTTCGACAAGGTCGAGATGGTGCTGTTCGAGCGACCGGCCGACTCGGGCGAGGCACTCGAGTGGCTGACGCGGGCCGCGGAGACTCTGCTGCAGCGGCTCGGGCTGGCCTACCGGGTCAAGCTCATGGCCACCGGCGACATGGGGTTCGTGCAGGCCAGGAAGTACGACCTCGAGGTCTGGGCGCCGGGCGTGGAGCGGTGGCTTGAAGTGAGCTCGGTTTCGAACTTCCGCGACTACCAGGCCCGCCGCATGAACATCCGCTGGCGTCCCGAACCGGGCGCGAAGCCCGAGATCCTGCACACGCTCAACGGATCGGGGCTGGCGCTGGCCCGGACGTTCGCCGCGATCCTCGAGGTCTACCAGCAGCCGGACGGGTCGGTCGTCGTGCCGCAGGTGCTCCGCCCGTTCCTGGGCGAGCGGATCGGCCCGGCGGCCTGACCCCTCCCATGGGACTCCCTGCCGTCGGCGACCTCGCCCCCGACTTCACGCTCCGCGACCAGGACAAGCAGCCAATCACGCTGAGTGACCTGCGAGGCGAGCCGGTCATGCTCGTCTTCTTCCCGCTGGCCTTCAGCTCCATCTGCACGCGCGAGCTGTGCGAGATCCGCGACGACTTCGGCGCCTACGAGCAGCGCGGCGCGACGGTGCTCGGCATAAGTGTCGACTCCACCTACTCGCTGCGGGCCTGGCGGCAGGACCAGGGCTACCGCAACCGGTTCCTCTCCGACCGCTGGCCGGCGGGAGCCGTCGCGAAGCTCTACGGCGTCTGGAACGAGGAACAGGGACAGGCGGATCGGGGGACGTTCATCCTGGACGCGGCCGGCGTGGTCCGCTACGCGGTCCACAACCCCGCCAGCCAGGCGCGTGACGAGGCGGCGTACGTGGCCGCGCTCGACGCGATGGGCGTGCTCGGGACCGCGTAGGCGCGTACCGGTTCGGCCCACCCGATCGAGCAGGGCCACCTGGTCCCAGCCAGTACCGCGCCCGTGACCTTCGGCCCTGTCGAGAGGTGCGCCCGGCTGCGGAGACTCCGTCCTCGATGACAGTTGCGGTGGTCCCCATCGAGCGCGCGGGTCGGCGCCGGTCGCTCGAGGAAACTTCCACGGACCACCTCATCCGGCGCATCCGCTGGCACCGCGCGGTGAAGCGGGCCAACCCTCGAGGATCGGCGCTCTGGCAGGCGGCCGACCTCCGGGAGCGCTGGTTGATCGCGGTGCTGCATCGCCGGTTCGGGGTCACCACGATCACGCCGGACGGCCTCGACTGGCTGATCCTCTGGGAGCGCCAGGCGGACCGGACGGCCTGAGCGCCCGTCGTCACGTCCGGCACGCCGCGGACCCTGCCCGCCGGCTCCCGGGCGCCGTGCGCACCCCGCGCCCCCCCTGCCCGCCCCGCCCGCCCGGCAACCGCTCGGATGCGGTACGCTCTCGTCCAATCGAACGCGCGATGAAGCTCGCGCCGGGTTCCCGCCTCCGCGGGTGATGGCTTCTGGTCGGTGACCGGGAGCCGTTTTCTCTTTTTTCCGGCGCTTGTTCCCGGTGCGCGGGACGGGGGACGGGAGCGTTCGCGCACGGCGGGGGCGATCGGAAGGGGCCCTGCGAGGAATGCCGAAGACAGACGAGACCGCCGCGATCGACGGGCCAGGGTCGCCCGCCCCGCACGCCGCTGCCTACCTCGCCGGCGACGGCGTCGGCCGCGATCCGTGGTATTCGCCCGAGGTCCCGGGCGTCGGGTCGTCGATATGGTCGCCGTGAGCGGCAACGTTGCTGCGGCGCCGCAGCGGGCACGCTCGTCGGCTGGTGAGGACGCCGACCGGCCGCACCCGCTCGGCGACCGGGAGATCCAGTACTTCTGCTGGTTCGGCGCCGGGGCCATCGACGAGCCGGAGACGAGGGCGCGGCTCTGGCTGGCGTGGGGGATGTGCCACCGCCACGCGCTCGGTTTCCTGGCCGTGGAGGCGTCCGTTCATCGGGGCTGGCTGTTCCGGCCGGCCGTCGTGTACGAGGACATCATGGACCGCGGCAGGAGCGCCCTGGCGCCACACCGCCTGTTCGAGCGGGCCCGCGTCGTGGCGTCCCTGCGAGCGGCGGAGCCCTGCCAGCCCTGTGCCCTCGGGCTGTCGCCTGGAGGGCGGGCCGATCCGGGTTCCGAGGGAATCGTCGAGGAAGGCCGCAGTCTTGACCACGTGCGGGCCTTCGCCGCCGAAACGCGCCGGCTCTGGGAGCCGTGGATCTGTGGGAAGTGCGCCGGGTCGACCTCCCCGGTCCGCTGCCGGCTGCATCTGCCCGACGATCCTGGCTCGCTGCGCCGTCCCGAACTGCCAGCGTACCGGGCGCTGGTCGACGACTTGACGGTTCACCTCGCCGCCTTCGCCCGTTCGTTCGGATGGTCGAGCCGAGGCACCGATACGGCGCGCGACCGGGCCGCGCTCAGGCTGACCGGTTCACGCCGACTCGGTGAGGCCCACTCGCTCAGGCGCCCGGTTACCCTCGCCCGTCACGGCCTCGCCCGGCTCGGCGTTCGTCGAGGCACGATCGGCCCACGCCCGGCGGAGCAGGCGCAGCAGCCCTGCCGCCGCCGCCGACGTCGTCGCCGGGTACGAGAAGGCGATCGTGCGCGCCCCGGTAGCCGCCCCCGACTGGCTGAGCTCGACGCGGCCGACGAGCGGCGAGAGCGTGATCGCGATGCCGTCCAGGAGGTCGAGGGCGACCGGGCGGACCTCGCCCGCGTGCAGGAGCGCGAACCGCGTCCGCGTGAGGCCGACCGTGGTCGCGTGAGGCGCGCCCTCGCGGCGCGGCGCGTAGAACGCCCCCAGGAGTTGCTCGGGCGCCAGGCGCTCCCGCATCGAGGCAACCTCGCGGGCGGCGTCTTCAGCCTGCCGGAACAGCGTCGCCGGCGCCGCGTCGAAGTCGATCGCGGAAGGTGCGTACCGACGCACCAGCGTCCGCGTCCCATCCCCGGGCAGGAACCGGAGGAGCAGATCGCGCAGCACCTCGGCCTCCGCCCGCAGCTCCCCCGGCAGCGCGAACCTGGTGCCGCCCCCGCGGGTCTGGACGTGGAGATCCAGGACATCCTGCCCGGACAGGCGGACGGCTCGCAGCGCCTCCAGTGCGACCAGGCGGGCGTCGACGCCCCAGTCGAAGAGGTATCGATCGGGCGGCAGGTGGTCGACCATCCAGATCAGCTGCCGGTCGGACAGGAGCAGCAGCCCGGCCCGTCGCTCCGCCCCCCGGCGCGGCCTGCCCAGGCGCCCGCCGCGGACCGAGTCCGGCGGCCGCTCGATGGCGTACAGGAGCCGCTCGTCGTCGTCGAGCAGCCCCTCGAGACCGCGTATGAAACGCGGCGGCAGGCGGTCCAGGCGGTACTCCGGGCGGGAGTGGGGCGTGGTGAACCGCGCCTGCCCGGGATCGCCGCCGACCGATCGCCAGGCCCGGCCGCCGAGGATGCGCCCGGCCTGCCGGCGGACCCGGAAGCGCTGGCGGGCCTCGAGCGCGATCCGCTCGGCCACCGTCGCGTCCACCCACTGCGCGGCCACTGCGCGGGCCACCGTCCTGACGACGGGCTCCGGCGGCAGCGCCTGGCCCGCCAGGCGCGTGACCAGCACGGTGCGATCGGTCTCCACCAGGGCCCCGGCGAGCTCGGCAGCCACGTGACAGCCGGGGAAGCTGGAGCTCGGCAGGGCCACGACCGCGGCCAGCTCGGTCCCGTCGCCGGCGTCGGAGTCGACCAGGTACGCTCGATCGAGACCGAGCCACAGTCCACCCGGGCGCGCCGACGTGACGCGCGGAACGTCGGCGGCGACGACCACGTCGAGGCCGGGGCCGAGCGCCTCGTCGATGGCGAGCTCGACGGTGGTCATGGCCGACGCCCCGTGCCGGCGACGTCCGCGCCCGGCTGGCGCTCGTCCTCGGGATGCGGGGCTCGTGGGACCCCGGCCGCGCGCCGCACGATCACGGACGGGTGCGAGCGGGCCTCATCGAGGCATGCGTCGGCCGCCGGATGACCGGCAAACGCAGCGAGGGCGCGTACCGCGGCGGCAGCGCGGTAGGGGTCGTCCCGAAGCCGGGAGAGCCGGCCCAGCGGCTCGATGGCCTGGATTGTCTTCCGTTCGCCCAGCAACCGCGCGGCCAGCATGGCGCTCTCGGTGTCCGGGTGATCGAGGGCCCACAGGAGGCCGGCGTCGAAGTTCCGGGGAGTCTCCAGCCCGGAGCCGCAACGCTCGCACCGGGTCCGCTCCCAGGAGTTCAGGGAGTAGCAGGCCGGGCATACGCGAGCCGCACCCTGGCCGTCGCGCGGGTGCCCGCCAACCCTCGCGGCGGCGGAACGCCGCACCGGGTTCGCCGCCAGGTCAGGCACCCTCCACCTCTCGCTGCCGTGCGAAGGAGGTAGAAGCCGTCAGCGGAACCGCAGGTCGTCGCTCGCGCGACGGGCGGGCTTCATCGCCCGGCGCATTCTAGCTCGCGCCTGTCATCCCGCCCCCGCGAGCGCCGACGCCTCCGCCGCGTGTCATCGCCCCGCCCGCCCGGTCCCGACGGTGTGCGAGGGCGCGGGCCGTCTGGCCGGTGACAGATCCGGCCGGGCGCGTACCCTGACACCGATTTGCCGCCGCGTCGCGGCAGGGGCCGTGGCCCCGGGCTGGCGCGCGACCTCCGGCTGGCTTTGGAGGTCCTTCCATGACCGCAATCGCATCGGTGCACGCCCGTGAGATCCTCGACTCGCGCGGCAATCCCACGATCGAGGTGGATGTCGCGCTGGAAGACGGGGTGATCGGCCGAGCAGGCATCCCGTCCGGAGCGTCGACCGGCAGCCACGAGGCGGTCGAGCTGCGGGAC
Source organism: Chloroflexota bacterium (assembly GCA_021777365.1). The sequence goes on from JAJYDP010000319.1 coordinate 4,887, forward strand.
GGCGACAGGGCGAGGTTCGCGGGCAAGGGCGTCCTTCGCGCCGTCGCCAACGTGAACGACACGATCGCCCCCGCGATCGAGGGGATGGACGCCGTCGACCAGGTCGAGCTGGATCGGGCGATGATCGAGCTCGACGGCACCCCGAACAAGGCCCGCCTGGGCGCCAACGCCATCCTCGGCGTGTCCCTGGCCGCCGCGCGCGCCGCCGCCGAGGACGGGGACGTTCCGCTCTACCGGTACCTCGGGGGCCTCCGGTCCCGCACCCTGCCCCTGCCGCAGTTCAACATCCTGAACGGCGGACGGCACGCGGTCGACTCGTGCGACTTCCAGGAGTTCATGGTGGCGCCCATCGGTGCGCCCACCTTCGCCGAGGCGGTTCGCTACGGGTCCGAGGTCTTCCAGGCCCTGCGCGCCGAGCTCCACGACCGCGGCCTGGCCACCGGCCAGGGCGACGAGGGCGGCTTCGCCCCGACGCTCTCCTCGAACGAAGCCGCGATCGAGACGGTGGTGAAGGCGATCGAGCGGGCGGGCTACCGGCCCGGCGAGGACGTCGCGGTCTTCCTCGATCCTGCCACCAGCGAGCTGGTCGAGTCGGGCGAGGACGGGAAGCCGTACCGGTACCGCCTGGCCAGGGAGGGACGCACCCTCGATTCCGGCGAGCTGATCGACCTGTGGGAGCGCTGGATCGACCGCTACCCGATCTTCTCGCTGGAGGACGGCCTGGCGGAGGACGATTGGGCGGGCTGGCAGGAGATGACCCGACGACTCGGGTCGCGCGTGCAGCTGGTGGGCGACGACATCTTCGTCACCAACCCCGACCGCCTGGCGCGGGGGCTGAAGGAGAAGAGCGCCAACGCGATCCTGATCAAGCTCAACCAGATCGGGACGCTCACCGAGACGCTCGAGGTGGTCGAGACCGCGTTCGAGGCCGGCTGGGGCACGGTGGTCAGCCACCGCTCCGGCGAGACCGAGGATTCCCTGCTCGCGGACTTCGTGGTGGGTGCGGGGATCCGCCAGATCAAGAGCGGCGCGCCGTCCCGGTCCGAGCGCGTCGCGAAGTACAACCGGCTGATGCGGATCGAGGAAGAGCTCGGCGCCGCCGCCCGCTTCGCCGGCGGGGACCCGGTGCGAGCCTTCATCCGCTGATCGGCGGATCGACGCTGCGATCCTGTTG
>JAJYDP010000320.1 GCA_021777365.1 Chloroflexota bacterium
GCCCTCGCTGCTCGCCGCGGCCCTGGTCCCCGGCGTGCTGGCCGGGCTCGACGTGGTCCCGGCGGTGGCCGTCGTCTCCACCCTCGGGGGGATCGCGGCCGCCGGCGTGAACCTGGCCCTCTTCGACGAGCTCATGCAGCGGGTGCCGCGCAGTGCCGGCGTGACCTTCAGCTCGGTGGACCAGACGGTGCAGAACCTGGCCTACGTGGTCGGGCCGCTCTCCGGCGGCCTGCTCGCCGGCGCGGTGGGCATCCGCCCCGGGCTCCTGCTGGCGGCCCTGGTGACCGGCGTGAGCACTGCCCTGTTCGGGCTGCACTGGCGCTCCGCCGCTACGCGGTGAGATCGCGTCGCTCGAAGAGGAGGAGCGCGGCGACGAACGCCGCCACCGCCACGCACCCCAGGACGGCCGCGTGGCCGATGTCGAGGCCGTTCCTCAGCGGATCGTTGCCGATGTAGTAGTAGAAGGGCGACACCCACCTGACGCGGTCCAGCATGTCCACGAGCGGCGCCAGCGCGTTCACGAAGTAGGTCACGACGAGCAGCGCGCCCGTCAGGCCGATGGCCATCGCCCGGTTGCCGGTCGCGCACGCGATGGCCAGCGCGATGCCGCCGAAGGCGAGCGCCAGCAGGATGGCGGAGAGCACCCCCGCGGCCACCAGGACGAGGTCCGGCCGCGAGCCGACCGCGATTGCGCCGAGCCAGATCCCGGCGAACAGCGCGACACCGACCGCGACCGTCCCCGCGATGATCGCGATCGTCTTCTCGACCAGGACGCGCGCGCGATCGACCGGCTCGGCAAGCAGCACGTCGAGCGTGCCGCGGGCCTCTTCTCCGGCCGTCGCACCGCTCGCCAGCGCCGTCGCGAACCCCGCCAGGACGAGCGGCAGGATCAGCGGGAACAGCTCCATGTTCAGGAACCCGGTGGGGGACGAGAAGTCGATCAGCTGCCCCCCGACGAGCGCCTTCATGGCGGGGGGGAACTGGTCCATCAGTCCCTTCCAGTCGAAGGTGTTCTCGAAGGTGTTGATGATCCACATGAAGTAGAAGCCAAGGACGCCGAGGCCCAGCCCGGTCCAGAACGTCGGCCAGCGGAGATCGCGCAGCGTCTTCAGCAGGACGTTACGCAACATGGCGGTTCACGTCCTTCCCGTAGTAGGCGAGGAAGATCTCCTCGAGGCTGGTCTCCACGGTGTGGATGTCGCGGACGTGGTAGCGCGCGGCCGTCTTCACCAGGGCGTCCAGGTCGCCCATCACCGTGCAGCGCAGGACCCCGTCGTGGACGGCGACGTCCTGCACGCCGGGCAGGTCGGCGAAGACCTCCGGCGGCGCGTCTCCGCCGAAGTCGATCTCCAGGCGCCGCAGCGCGCGGCTCTTCAGGTCCGCCACGTGCTCGACGGCGATCAGACGCCCCTCGCGGATGATCCCCACGCGATCGCACAGGTGCTCGACCTCGGGGAGGATGTGCGAGGAGAGGAAGACCGTGCGCCCGTCCGCCCTGACTTCCTCCACCCACCGCTCGAACTCCTGCTGCACCAGCGGGTCGAGCCCGATCGAAGGTTCGTCGAGGATCAGGAGCTCGGGCCGGCCCATGAAGGCCGCCACGAGGCCGATCTTCTGCTTGTTGCCCAGGCTCATCGCCTTCACTCTGCGGGAGAGATCCAGCTGGAGCCGATCGGCCAGCCCCGCGATCTCCTTCCCCGGGAGGCCGCCGCGCAGGTTGCCCAGGTACAGCAGGACCTGGGCGCCGGTCAGGTCACCGTACAGCGCGAGCTCGCCGGGCAGATAGCTGACCCGCCGGTGGATGGCGAGCCGGTCGTGCCGGACGTCCAGGCCGAGCATCTCCGCGTGCCCGCGCGTGGGCCGGATCAGGTCCAGGAGGAGCCGGATCGTCGTGGTCTTGCCGGCGCCGTTCGGGCCCAGGAAGCCGAAGACCTCGCCCGCCCGGACTTCCAGGTTGACGTCGATGATCCCGCGGGACCGGCCGTAGTACCGGGTCAGGTCGTGCGTCGCGATGACGGGGCTGCCGGCACGGGCGCCCATCGCTCGCCTCCTTCCTGTGGGCTCAGGGATCACCGCCCACGGTAGGCGTCTGCGGCGTGCGCGGGGCAGTGCTGAACAGATCGATCCGCCCCCGGGGACCGCCGGGACAGCCGGCGCCGCCGGGACAGCGGTGACAGGCAGGACAGCCGGCGCCGCCGGGACAGCCGGCGCCGCGCTGTTATCGTGGCGTCATGGGACTCGGCTTCGGACTGCTCTCCGCCCAGCTCCGGCCGGGCGAGACCGACTGGATGCGTGCCTACGACGAGACGATCCGCCTCGCCGTCGAAGCGGAGCGGCTCGGCTTCGACGCGGTCTGGACGAGCGAGCACCACTTCGTCGACGACGGCTACATGCCCTCCCTCCTCGTGGTGTCCGCGGCGATCGCCCAGGCAACCTCGCGGATCGGGATCGGGACGGGCGTCGTGCTCGCCCCGCTCCACCACCCGCTCCGGCTCGCCGAGGACGCGGCGACCGTCCAGCTCCTCAGCCACGGCAGGCTGACGCTGGGCCTCGGCCTGGGCTGGGTGGAGCCCGAGTTCCTGGGCCTCGGGTCCGATCCCCGCCGCCGGGGCGCGGCGATGCAGGAGATCCTGGAGATCCTCCCGAAGGCCTGGACCGGCGAGCCCTTCACGCACGAGGGGGACGTCTATCGCCTCCCGATGCTCGGCGTCCGGCCCCGACCCTCGACGCCCATCCCGGTCCTCGTCGGCGGCGGCGCCGAGCCCGCGATCCGGCGCGCCGCCCGGCTCGCCGACGGTATCTTCGCGAACGCCCCGGTCGAGCGGTTCGTCGAGCAGGTCGGCTGGGCTCTCGACGAGTGCGAGCGGATGGGCCGGGATCCGGCGACCTTCCGGTTCGTGCACTACTCGATCCTGCTGCCGGGCCGCTCCCGCGACGACGCGATGCGCCGCTACCGCGAGGCCCTCTGGGCAATGCAGTGGAAGTACTCGGACATGGCGGCGTCCACGATCCGCGCTCTGCCGCCTGTCGCGCCCGCGGCCTTCCGCGGCACCGACGAGGAGCTGCTCCGGGGCCGCGCGACGTTCGCCGGGACGTCCGACGAACTCGTCGACGCGCTCCTCGAGCTCCGGCGCCGGGCGGGCGTCCCGGTCGAGCTCGTGGCCCGCAGCCATCTTCCCATGCTGGAGTTCGGCGCCCAGGTGGAGCTGATGGCGCAGCTCGCGGAGGGCGTGGCGCCCCGCGTCTGAGGTCGCGCTACGTCGCGGCCACGACCCTGCGGCGCGATCCCGGTGCGCGGCCACGGGTGGGCCGCGATCGTCATCCCGCCGGATCGATCCGCCTGCCTGCCACCAGCAGGAACCCGACGAACGCGAGGTAGCCGCCCTGCGCGGTCGGACAGCCCGCGATGGCCGCTTCCGGGCCAAGCGCAGCCTCACCGACTCTCCGGAACGCGGTGATCGTCGCCCAGTCGAGCCGGCCCCGTTCCCGGAGCCAGACCTGGCGCATGACCTGCTCGAGCGGCTCGCCCGGGTGGCGCTCGCGACGGACGGCCGCGATCAGCAGCTCGAGTGGGTCCGATGTGCCGCCGGTGGCGCCGGCGGACGGGCCGGCCGTTGCGCCCGAGGCGCTGCGCGTTTGCGGGTCCATGGCGCGTCCACTGTTGACCCGGGTGGCGCGGTCGTCAAGGGCACGGCCCGGTGAATGGCCGGGGCGGTCAGCCGGCGTGCCGGCGGAAGAACGCCCAGGTCTCGGCCGTCGCGTCGAGCTCGCGGCTGGTGGCGCCGAGCAGCAGCCGCGCGACCAGGCCCATGGTGCCGCCCGGCCAGGTGTGGCCTGCGCCGCGCATCGTCCAGAGCATCACCTCGCCGGGCGCACCCTCCGCGCCGTACGAGAGGCTCGCCAGGCGCGGGGACGGGGCGGACTCGTGGGCCCGGCCCCCGACGCCGTTCGCGATCGCCCAGGCCCTGGCGGCGTCCGGCACGCTCTCCTGCCACTCCGGCCTGCCCCCGCCCGCGTAGCGGTTGATCCGGTCCGACGTGCCGTGGAAGGCGATGACCGCGACGGGACGTCCCGGCGCCCGATCGGGGGCGCGCAGCCCGGCCACCGCGCCGACCGACGCGACCGCATCGGCGCGCGCCGCGGCCACGCGACAGGCCATGCGCGCACCGCCCGACATGCCGACCAGGCAGACCCGGCCCGCGAGCGGATGGCGCGCCCGCAGCTCGTCGATCAGGTCGGAGAGGAACGGCAGGTCCGCCTCGTGATCCCAGCCCCACCCAGTGCCCATCCGGGTGCCGCCGCGCGGCAGCACCACGAGTGCTCCCGCTCCCACGAGCCGCGTCATGCCGCTCAGGCGCGCCTGTTCGTCAGGGTTCGAGCGGCTGCCGTGGAGGCAGAGGACGATGCCGGTCGGAGGTCCGTCCGGCGAGAGCACGCGGACCCGGTCTTGGTCGTGCAGCAGCCGACGGTCGAGCGACACCTCGTACATCCCTCCCACGCGTCCCGGATTCTCGCGCACGGCGCCGGCGCGAGCAGCATCGCCCGTGCGCGGTCGGTTGCCCGCGCGAGCAGCATCGCCTGCGGGCGGTCGGTTGCCCGTGCGCGGCCGACGGTGCTGGTGGATGATGCCCACGCCCGCCGTCGGCACTGGCCGCGGGTCCGGGGCGTGTCGCGTGGGGGGACGAGTATGCGCGTCGAGGTGTATCTCGAGTCGGCACCGAAGCGCACGTTCGCCGGGGCCGTCGACTGGCCCGGCTGGTGCCGTTCGGGGCGAGGCGAAGACGAGGCGCTGGCGGCGCTGCTCGCGTACGGTCGGCGATATGCCGTCGCGCTCACGTCCGTGGAACCCGCGTTCGTCGCGCCGATCGCGGGCGCGGATCTCGTCGTGATCGAGCGGCTCCGGGGCGACGCGACGACCGACTTCGGGGCGCCATCGCGCGCGCCGTCCGCCGATGCGCGCCCGCTGGACGACGCGGGCCTGCAGCGCCAGCTGCGGCTCCTCGGCGCGGCCTGGGGAGCACTGGATGCGGTGGCGGCAGGGGCGCGCGGCCTCGAATTGCGGAAGGGTCCCCGCGGTGGTGGCCGTGACCTCGACGCGGTCCTGGCACACGTGTTCGGGGCCGAGGTCGCCTACCTGGCCCGGCTCGGGGCGAAGGTGCCGCCGCGCGCTGCGGGCAACCGCAGCGACGAGCTCGCCGTCGAGCGCGAGGCCATCCGCGATGCGCTGGTGGCCGCGGTACGCGGCCTGCCTGCCGCGCTCCCGTCGCGGTCCGGCGCGCGCTGGACGCCCCGGTACTTCGTGCGGCGGGCGGCCTGGCATGTGCTCGACCATGCCTGGGAGATCGAGGACCGCGCGATCCGCTGAGCCGTCGCGGGCCGGGCGATCGCCCCGTGCTCCGGAGGCAGCCGTGCGCGTCGTTCTACTGTTCCCGAACGCATCCTGATCCCGCGATCCTCTCGGCTTGGCGCGCCGTTGACCGCTCCCCGAACATCGCCGACAGTGGAGGTGAACCGGACGGCCCGCGGCCGCATCTATTGAGCATGGTGGCCATCGGGCGGCTGGAGGGAGTGATCGGCGTGGGGCCTGTCGTGTCCGGGGGGACCGAGGCCGAGCGACGGGCGGCGTTCGAGCGGTTCTCGCAGGACCGCCTCGAGCGCGCCTACCGTCTGGCCAGCGTGATCCTCCGCGACGGCGGCGAGGCCGAGGACGCCGTGCACGACGCCGCGGTGCAGGCCTGGCTCCACTGGGCCGACCTGCGCGACCGGGAGCGCCTAGACGCGTGGTTCGACCGGATCGTCGTGAACGAGTGCCGCGCCCGCCTGCGCCGACGGACGATCCGGCCCCTCCCGCTGGACCCGGCCGACCCGCCCGGCCCCGATCCCTTCGCTGGCGTGCTCGACGAGGACGTCCTCAACCGCGCGCTCGCCGCGCTCGATGCCGACCACCGCATCGCCGTGGTCCTGCGCTACATCGCCGATCTCACGCCGGCCGAGATCGCGGCCCGCACGGGCACGCGCGAGGGCACGGTGAAGTCCCGCCTCCAC
>JAJYDP010000321.1 GCA_021777365.1 Chloroflexota bacterium
CTCGTCCAGCGGAGACGGACGCTCCTCGCGCAGGTCGTCGGTCTGCCAGAGGATCGTGATCGCCTCGCGCAGCCTGCGTCGCACCTCGCGGTCCTCCCGTGGGGCCATCCGCGGGTCGTCCAGCCGATCGAGCAGTTCGTACGCCCGCCGGAGCGCCACCAGGACCGTGCGTCGGCGCGCCTCCGTGGGGTGAGCCGTCAGGACCGGGTGGATCGAGAGCCCGGCGAGCAGCGACTCGACGCGGGACCGGTCCCACCCGCGGGTCGCCAGTTCCCGCACCGCCGCGCCGAGCGACTCGGCGACGAATCCCTCGGGCGATGCGCGCTCCCGGCGACGGAGGGCCCGGACGCGCTGCTTCTCCTCCGCCAGGTTCACCAGCTGGAAGTAGCGGGTGAACGCGCGGGCGACCAGCTCCGATGTCTCCAGGTCGAAGCCGTCGAACACTGCGCCCAGGCGGCCGCGCTCGACGGGATCGGGTACGGCGCGCAGGGCGACGGCGCTGCCGCGCACCCGCTCCACCAGGTCCAGGAGGCCGGGGCCGCCCTGCTCGGCCAGCACCTGTCCGAGCAGCGATCCGAGCAGCCGCACCTCCATGCGGAGCGGATCGGGCGCGCCCGCGCTGCCGATCCCTCTCGGCTCCGCCCTGACCGCCTGGTTGCGACGCCGTGCCCCGGTCGCCCGACCGGCGGGATCGCCGTGGGGCACTCGTCAGCCCTCGTCCGGCCCGGTGGGGCCGACGATCTTCCAGGCGCTCTGCCACGGCCACTGGTGCCGCATCTGCAGGCTGATGTGGATCCAGGCCATCCCCTCCAGGGTCCGCGCCTGCGCCAGCGGCCCGACGTCGATGGGCCGGAAGCCGATTGCCGCGGCGAGCGCCATCACGCGGTCCTTGGCGTCCTGGTCGTCCCCGGCCACGTACGCATCGGCGCGCATGCCGGCCACGCGGGGATCCTGCTGGCGTGAGGCGAACGCCGTGTTGAACGCCTTGACCAGGCGCGCATCGGGGACCAGCGCCTGCAGTTCCTCGGCGATGGACGTCGTCCGCCCTCCCTCCAGGTCGGGCGTCGGGCGGTTGGTGACGTCGACGACGACCTTGCCGTCCAGCGCGTGCCCCAGCTCGCCGACGACACTGGCGACGACGCCGGTCGGGACGGCCAGGATCACCAGCTCGGCGCCGGCGACCGCCTCCGTGTTGGTCCCGGCCAGCCGGGCGCCCACCTCGCCTGCCAGCTCCTGCGCCGCGCTCCGGTTCGTCGAACTCACGGTGACGTCGTGACCCGTGCGACCGATCGACCGCGCGAGCGCCGCACCCACGCTGCCGGTGCCCAGGATGGCGATCTTCATGGCAAGACCCCCTGCCGATGGTCGTGCGCCTCCGGGTCGCGCCCGGCCTCGCGCAGGGATGGCACGCTCGCGCGGCGCCGCTGCCTCCGGGTGCGCCCGGTGGGTCCCATGATCCCCGAACTTCGGGCGGGCCGCACGCGGGGTGGTGCCGGAGCCGCGATGGGCGCGCTGCCCGAAGGGCAGCCGGCCGGCCGCTCCCTCAGCCCGTCATGAACAGCCGGAGGATGAACAGTCCGAGCGCGACGAACCCGATCAGCCGCAGTCCGAGCTGCCCGCGCGGCGAACGGCGGGCGCCGAACGACACGGCGAACGGGACGGCGGCGACGGCGAGGAGCCCGTACAGGAGGTGGATCGAGTCGTTGGGCGCGTGGCCGGTCAGCAGGAGGAGGAGCCCGACCACCGCGGTGATCGCGACCACACCCACGACGGCGCTCTGGAAGGAGGCGAATCGCGGCCCTCCGCCGCGGCCCGTCAGCAGGACGACGGCGGTCCAGGCGAGGGCGAGCAGCGTACCCGCGACCGCGGCGATGGCGAGCGTCCGGTGCAGCTGGTCCATGCCACGCATGATGCGCCGGTTGCCACGGGCACGCAGGTCGGTCGGGCGTGGATGGCAGGTGGCCATCGCCGGGTGGCGATCGTCCGACGCGGTAGCCTGCGCGGATGACGCGCGGACGGCGGGACGATCGACGGCCCCGGGTGCGATCCGGGACGCCGGCGCCCGGGGGAGCGGCGGCGCCGGGAGCCGTGGGGGCGCCGGACGCGCCATCATCCCCGCTCGATCCCGCCGCGCTGCGCGACGCCCTGCTGGACTGGTTCGCCTCGAACGGACGGTCGCTGCCGGGCCGGGACGATCGCGACCCCTGGCACGTGCTCGTGGTGGAGGTGATGTCCCAGCAGACCCAGATCGACCGCTCGCTCGCCGCCGCGGCCACCTTCTGCGCCGCGTTCCCGACGCCGTCCGCGCTGGCCGCCGCGTCGCCGGGGGAGGTGCTGCGTGCCTGGGCAGGGCTCGGGTACAACCGGCGTGCCCTCGCCCTGCGGGCGGCGGCACGGGCGATGGTGGAGCGGCACGGGGGGCGCGTGCCGGATGACCTCGCGTCCCTGCTGGCCTTGCCCGGCGTGGGCCCGTACACGGCTCGAGCCGTCGCGGCGCGGGCCTTCGGCGCCACGGTGATGCCCGTCGACGTCAACGTGCGCCGGGTCCTCGGGCGGGTGCTGGACGACCCGCGGCCCGCGCGGGTGCAGGCGCTGGGCGACCTCCTCGCCCGGTCGGCGGACGGGCGGCCCGGCGCGATCGCCGATGCCCTGATGGATCTCGCGGCCGGGACCTGCCGCGCCCGCGAGCCCGCCTGCACGGCGTGTCCGCTCTCCGCGTGGTGCGGGTGGCGGGCGTCGGGGGCCGCGGTCGCCGGGCGGGCCGAACAGGGCTCGGTGCCGCGCGGGTCGGCCCTGCCCGGATCCGGCTCACGCCGGCCGGCCCTGCGTGCGCCGGGTTCGCCCGTCTCGGGCCCCGCCGGCGCGCTGCCCTTCCCCCGCACCCGGCGGTGGCTGCGCGGCCAGCTCCTGCGCGAGCTGCGCGAGGCCCCGCCCGGCGCCTGGTCGACGGTCGAAGGGCCGCGGGGCACGCACGACCACGCGGCGGTGCGGGAGACGATCGCGACGCTCGCCCGCGAAGGCTTCGTCGAGCTGGACGAGGTGGGACGAGCCCGCCTGGCCGAGGACTGAGCCGCCGGTCCGTGGGCCCGGGCCCTACTCCCAGCGGTGGAAGGCAGGGTGGCCCGGGCGCACGGCGACGAAGGTGCCGCGGAACGTGGCGCACGCCTCGCCGTGTGCCTCCAGGGTTGACTCCACCGTGGCGCGATCGGACCGCAGGTCCACCACGTGCGCACGCAGGGTCACCGGGCCGTCGGTCGGGGTCGGGCGCAGGAAACGCACCTCGAACGACGCGGTGACCGTGGCGGGAACCTCGGCCGTGCCAGCGGCGCGCATGAGCGCCACCGCCGCCGTCCAGTTGCTGTGGCAGTCCAGCAGCGTGCCGATGATCCCGCCGTTCAGGGCACCCGGGAACGCCTCGTGGCGCACCTCGGCACGCCATTCCGCCAGGACCTCGTCCCCGCGTTCGAAGCTGCGCAGGTGGAGTCCTCCGGGATTGGCGGGCCCGCACCCGAAGCAGACGCTGTTCGGGGCCAGGCGCTCCTGGAGGCTCCCGGGATCCTCGCGTTCGTCCATCCGGGCGAGTGTACGCGTCGGCATGCACATGGGCCGGCCACTCGTCCGGCGATCGGATCCCGTGCCGGCACCCCGCTCGCGACCCTCCCGGCCGACGTGCGGTACCGTGAGCAGGTGCAGCGCACGCTCCCCGACCTGGGACCTCGCGGCGAGGGCTGGGTCGCACTGCAGGGCCTCATCTTCCTGGCCATCTTCGGCGCCGGGTGGCTCGCGCCTGCGTGGACCGGGGAGGTCCGTCTCGCCTCGACCGCGTTGGGGGCCCTCCTGGCCGGCGCGGGCGGCCTGCTGGCGCTGCGCGGCGTCCTCGACCTCGGCGACAGCCTGACCGCGGTGCCACGCCCCACGGATCGAGGCCGCCTCGTCGAGCATGGGGTCTACGCGATGGTGCGCCATCCGATCTACAGCGGCCTGATCATGGGTGCCGTCGGCTGGGGCCTTGCGACGGCCTCGCCGCTGGCGGTCGGCGGCGGCCTGGTGCTGGGCGTCTTCTTCGACCTCAAGTCGCGACGAGAGGAGGCCTGGCTCGCCGAGCGATACCAGGCGTACCCGGACTATCGCAGGCGCACCCGGAAGCTGATCCCCTGGGTCTACTGACCGCGCCCCCGCCGGAGGGGGACACCGCCGGCTGGCGATCGTACCGGTGGACGCCGGGCGGGACATGGGGCAGCATGGCGCCGTGACCCGGGACCGGGAAGCGCCGCGAGGTGACCTCGCGGACTTCCAGCACGACCCGTCACGCCAGCCCCGGTCCGTCGTTTCCACCAGCGATGGAGCCACGGTCGAGGATCTGGTGCGACAGGCGCAGGGAGGCGACGCCGACGCCTTCGGGCGACTGTACGACCTCTTTGCTCCGCGGCTCTTCCGGTACGTGCGCTACCGGGTCCGGGAGCCCAGCGACGCGGAGGACCTCGTGCAGCGGGTCTTCGTGAGCGTCATCGAGGCCCTGCCGCGCTACGAGCACCGCGGGGTGCCCTTCGCGGCATGGCTCTTCCGGCTCGCCCACAACACCGTCATCGACCACGGGAGGACGGCGCGAGAGCACCGGCCGCTCGACGCGGTCGAGGGACGCCCCACGGACGATCCGGGCCCGGCCGACCTGGCCGCCCGCTCGGCCGACCTCGCCCTGCTCGACGAGGCGATCCGCTCCCTCACGCCGGATCAGCAGCAGGTGATCGCCTGCCGCTTCTTCGCGGGACTGAGCACGGCGGAGACCGCGAAGGTGATGGGGCGGGGCGAGATCGCGATCAGGGCCCTGCAGTTCCGCGCGATCGGCGCGCTGCGCAGGAGACTCGCGGGAACGTTCGACATGGAGCGCCTCTCTCTCGAGGAGACACCGTGATGACGGGCCGCACACGGGTCGCACCGAGGTTCGCGCGATGAGGTGGCCACGCCTGCGCGGCGGGTCGGGTCGATCCGTCGCGGGTTCCGGATCCGTCGCGTCTGGCGACGATCCCCTGCTGCGCGCGCTCGAACGCTACGCCGGCGCCAGGCTCGACGCCGACCCCGCGGCCATTGCCCGCGGACGCGACGCAGTCGTCGCACGGTTCCGCCAGGCCCCGGCAGGTCCCACGATGGTCGAGACTCCCGCGGACCGGACGATCGCGGATCATCTCGCGCGCCGGCGCTGGTCGGCACCCTGGCCGGCGCGGATCCGGGCGCGCGTGGCTGCCGGCCTCGCGGCCGTCGTGCTCGTGGCAGCCGGTGCCGGTGCGGCCGTCGCGGCGAGCGGCCCCGGAGGCCCCCTCTACACGACGCGCGTCGCCCTGGAGTCGCTCTCCCTGCCGCCGGCCGGTTCGACCGCCTGGTATGGCGCCGAGACCACTCGTCTCGGAGATCGTCTGGTCGAGGCGGAGGACGCGGCGGCCAGCGGGAACGCGGGGGCGGTGGAAGCGGCGGCCCAGGCCTACCAGTCGATCCTCTCGCAGACCGTCTCCGGAACGACGGACACGGCCCCGGCGTCCATCCCGCCGGGACTCGCCCGGGCGCTGGATCGCCACGAGGCGATCCTGGAGAGACTGCTCGGTCGCGCCCCCGCCCGGGCCAGGCCCGCGCTCGAGGCGGCGCTCGGGCAGCTGCAGGCCGCGGTGGGCTCTGGTTCCCCGGCCCTGTCCTCGGAGCCGGCCGGACCCCAGGGATCCAACGGTTCGTCGGCGACCTCGCCCGGGCACGCGGCGGCGCCGGGGGCATCCGCGGCGCCGGGCGCGTCCGCGGCTCCCGGGCGCGGCCAGCCGGTCGCGCCTGCCGCGGCGCCGCCCGGGAAGGGGCACGGCAACAAGGGCGGGCCGCCGGGCGCCACGGAGGCGCCGGGCGCGGCCGTCCGGGGCAGCGAACGAGTGGCGCAGGCGCACGGCGGGGCGGGGCGGCACCGCGGGTGGCGCATCGAGCTGGCGGGCATCATCCGGGGCACGTAGCCGCGTCCCCGGCACGTGGCCGCGTCCCCGGCACGTGGCCGCGTCCCCGGCA
>JAJYDP010000322.1 GCA_021777365.1 Chloroflexota bacterium
CGCTCGATCGGCGGGAGGGTCGGTGCGACGCCCGGCCAGGTTGCGCTCGCCTGGCTGCTCGCGCAGCGGCCGTGGATCGTGCCGATCCCCGGCACCCGCCAGCTCGACCGGCTCGCTGAGAACCTGGGCGCGACGGGCGTCACCCTGAGCGAGGACGACCTCGCGCAGATCCAGACGGCTGAGATCGCCGTGCAGGGCGAGCGCTACCCCGAGCACCTCGAGCGGCTCACCTACCGATGAGCGGCTGGACGGACGAGGAACTGGCGCGCATCGGCCGCGCCGACGAGGTCGGCGTCGCGTCGCGCCGGGTCGACGGGACGCTCCGAGGCGTCGTCACGATCTGGGCCGTGCGGGTGGGCGACTCGATCTACATCCGGTCTCCTACGCGGGCCGGGGCGACAGGATCACGACCGGGGTCTCATGGGAACGGCGGGCCGCATAGGCGTCGAGATCCTTGTCGTATGCAGCCTGCATCGCCCACAGGCGGGGCCGCTCCTCCTCGTTCGCAGCACGGCCGCGGACTGCGCGCGACTCACCGCCGGGCAGATCGACGGTGGCGTCGGGCTGAGCCTGCAAGTTGAGCCACCAGGCGGGCTCGGCATCGACCCAGCCGTTCATGGCCATGGTGACGAGGTCGGGGCCGTCCTCGAAGTAGCCGAGGATGGCAACTCGCTCCTCTCCGCTGCGCCGCCCGACGGTCCGCAGACGCAGCATGCCCCACTGGGCGGCCGTCGCCCTGCGTAGGCCCAGGCGGCCGCGCGTGACCGAGTAGAGCGCCCGCTGCGCGACCCAGAAGAGGCGGATGAACCACCGTGGCGGGAGCGATGCTGCGTGGGTCGAGCGGTGTTCGGTGGCGTGCTCATGCGACACGGTGTGCTCGAGATCGATGGTGCCCTGATCGCTGTGTTCGGCGGAAGCCGGGACTCGCGGTCGGCTGGTCACCGCGGGGCGGAGGGCACCGGCACGGGCGCGGCCGTCCCTGCTCCTGAGTCGACGGGCTTCACGCCCACGACGAGCAGCCACAGCGCCAGCCCGACTTCCGCGATGAGGCTCACGACGAGCCCCGGGGTATGGATCGCGGGGTAATCGGGCAGGAGCAGCGCCTGGACGAACCAGATCATCTCGGCGATGCCGTCGAGGATCAGCAGGACGCCCAGGAACCGGGGCAGGAACCCGGAGCGGTAGACGAGGTAGCCGAGCGGGAACAGCCACATGCCGAGGAACAGCTGGGACGTGACGAAGCCGAGCTTGTAGACGTTGATCGACAGGTACGCCATGCCCTCGAGCTGCCCGGACGAGAACGCCTGCATCCCGCTGCCGGCGTCGCCCTGCAGCAGCGCCGGCATCAGCCAGATGAGGCTCGCACCCGCGATCGCGACGCCGACGGCGTTGAGCACCAGGAACAGCAGGGCCAGGCTGCGGTTCACGGGGCGCAGGAGCACGTACAGCCCCCAGGCGACCACGACGAACAGCAGCCCGGTGACGAGCGCGAGGGTCAGCGCCAGCCGGAATGACTCCTCGTTCGTGGCGATCTCCTGGTAGACCTCGGGGGCGCCGCCCATGCCGATCTGCCCGAGCATCGTCGCGAGCACGTTGGCGATGATGTAGACGACGTACAGGCCACCCGTGATCCTGGCGACCCTCGCCGGCGCGAGGTCGAGACCGCTGTTCGGTGTCATCCGGGACCCTCCGTTGGTCGACGCTGGGTGACCGACCGCTTGTGGAAGTAGCCCACGGCGATACCGAGGGCGAGAAACCTCGGAATGTTCAGAAGCGTGCCCATGAGGAAGTAACGCGAGGCATCGCTCGGCCCGCGGAGGGTGCCCGCTGCCCACGTGACGATCGTCAGAACGACAAACGCGACGAAGCTGAGCAGGGTGGCCTTCAGCATGGGGCTCTCGGACGGCAGCCGCTCGTAGAGACTAAGCAGGAAGAAGCTGACCAGCAGCCCGACGATCAAGCCCGCGACCAGCGATTCGACGAGGACCATCGGCAGGTAGGCGATGGACAGCGCGGCTCGGTACTCCGCGGCGACGGGCAGCAACGATGTCGCGAAGTTCGCTGCCCAGAAGGCCACACCACCGGCGATCGTCAACGTCGGCAGCTGCGCGTACCTTCGCAGCGCCTGATCGCTTCGACCGATCGATGCGGACTTCACGGATGCCCACTCGTCAACGCGGGAGAGGCGCCAGGTAGCTTCAGGCTCCGCGGCGGAACTCCCCAGGTGCATTCTCCGGGGCGCTGTTGGGAGGGACAGTGCCGGACGGCACGACCCCCGACCCGACGCTAGGAGCTCGGCAATGAGCAGTCGGGAGCTCATCGGGATCCGCGATGCGCTCCGGCTCCGGCAGCCGCGGCGCCAAGAACCACACCAGCTGCGCGGTTGTCGTCGCCCCGACCTTCGACCGCGCTCTCGCCAGGTGGTGCTTCACCGTCGAGCGCGACAGGCCCAGGCGGTGTGCCACCGCCTTCTCGGATCCGGTTACCAGGACTGCCGCGACCACCCCGACCTCGCGGTCGGTGGCTCGTTCGGCGGTGCGAGAGGGCCGGCGCGTCATGCGCTGCACAGCCAGTCGAACGGCTCGGGGGGCTCTGCGAGCCGCATCGTGATGCGACGGTCAGTGGTCGCGGGGCAATCCCTCTCGCCCCGACCAGTCAGCCCAGCCTCTCACCCAGGGGGCAGCCCCGACCTTCCGCTCGACTTGTCATTGCCCCGCCGGCGGTTATACTGCTGGTATGAAGACGGCCGTTTCGGTCCCCGACGCCCTGTTCGCCCAGGTGGACCGCCTCGCGCGACGTGCCGGCCGCTCGCGAAGCGAGGTGTACAGCGCCGCATTGCGCGAGTACGTCGCGCGTCACGCTCCCGACGAGGTGACAGCCGGCCTGGACGCCGTCCTCGGGGATCTGGGCCAGCCGGATATGGCCGAGTTCTCGCGTGCGGCAGCGCGCCGGGCGCTGGAGTCGGCCGAGTGGTGATCGCGCAGGGCGAGGTCTGGTGGGCGGACCTGGGAGACCCGACGGGGTCGCAGCCCGGATTTCGCCGCCCGGTCGTCGTCGTGCAGTCCGACGCGTTCAACGCGAGCAGCCTGCGCACGGCTGTCTGTGTCGTGCTCACGAGCAACGTCAAGTGGGCGGAGGCCCCGGGGAACGTGCTCCTGCCCGCCCGTGTAACTGGCCTCCCGAAACCGTCCGTTGCCAACGTATCCCAGCTTGTCACGCTCGACCGCAGCGCGCTCACCGACCGGGTCGGACGCCTGTCCGCCTCGAACCTTGAGCTCGTCCTCGCCGGGATCGATGTGGTGCTCGGCCGCGGTTGAGCGCGCCGCTTGCCCGGTTTGCTGGGGCATGCCCTCTCGCCCCGACTATGGTTGCCGCCCCGCGATATGCGCGTCGAGGTCTTCGATGTGCGCCTGCCACCCACCGCCGTGTGCCGCGGCCTCGCCTAGGGGGAGCCCACGCTCCTCGACGACGAGTCGCGTCATCGAGCCCTCAGGAAGGACACGCGCCGTGCCCGTCAAGGTACATATCGGCAACGGCCGCGCCTCCGCCGACCAGCGCGCATGCTCCTATGCGTCGTACCGGCGAGGGCTCCCAGCGGTGGTCGGACGGCTCGGAGGAGGAGACGATGCGGAAGCTCACGGCGAACGTGTACATGACGCTGGATGGCCGCGGGGTCTTCCCGGAATATCCGACGTCGGGTCAGCCATCGACTGAGGGCTTGTGGCCGAAAGACCCGCCCGCATCAGCCGAAGGCCGCTCTCTGTGGCCGTTGAGCGCCCGCTGAGCCGGGGTCCGGCTCCCGTGCGAAGGAGTACTGGGCGACGTCCGTCACCGGCTCGTATCCGATCGACTGATAGATCTGGTTCGAGGTCGGGTTCGCCAGGTCCGTGAAGAGGAAGCAATAGCGGCGGCCTCGATCGATCTGCTCCTGGCTGACAGCGGCGGTCAGCGCGCTCGCGTAGCCCTGGCGACGCGCAACCGGGGGCGTGTAGACAGGGCCGATGCGGATGCCGTGCGGTGTTGGAGAGCCGGCCACGACGAGCGAGACCGCCTGGCCGTCGACCTCCCAGAGGTAGGCCGTGCGACCGGCGCCTTCGATCCAGCGATCGACCATCGCCTCGATGTTGCTCGCCCGCGCGCTTGCGGGAAGCGCCTCTGCCTGAAACACCAGGGCCCACGCCTGCAGCAGCTGCCGATCGCCGTCGGTCGCGCGGCGCCACCTCCCGCGCACGGGCCGCGCCGCACGGACCTCGGCAACGCGGTAGATCCGCTCGGCCATCGCCAGACGCGTGGCGCTCCCCGTCTTGGACGACCAAGCTGCTGCGAACCAGCCTGCCAGGAGCGGCGGTCCGAGCACGCCAGGCAGATCGCGTCCCTCGCGGAGCAGCTCGTCGAGCAGCGGCGTCAGGGCATCGGCGACCCGCTCGTCCGGAACCCCAAGCTCGGAGAGCACGAGACCCGATGGAGGCGTGCGGACCGCCACGAGCACGACCGACCGCTCGGTCACGGCCGCGAGGAAGGGTGGCTCTGGGTAGACCTCCGGGCGATCACGCAGGGTGCCGAGGATGCCCAGGAGCAGGTTGTGCTCGGCCTCGCGTGCGGCCAGGTAGTCTCCCGCTGCGTTCAGCAACGCCGACGCGGTGGCGTATCGCACGAGCTCCATGCGACGGACAATAGCCCGATCGGGCGTTGGCGAGCGGTATTCGCGGTCGCCCGGTTCAGCCGGCGCCGGTCAGCGCTGCCGGTCCACCGATCAGATGACCGCCCGCCAGGCGAGGTAGGCGACCGAGGCGACCTCCAGCCACGCCTTGGCGCTCGCCTCGCTGCCTTCGTAGCAGCGCGACAGGCGGCGCCAACGCCCGAGCTGGGCAAAGGCGTGCTCGATCCGATACAGCGGGGCGAGCGGCACGAAGCCGCTCGTGCCCTTGGCCGGGGCCTTGAGATCGAGCGCCAGATGGCGATGCTCCGCAAGCCTGGCCAAGCCCCGATAGCCGCGATCGCCCACGATCGTCCGCAGCCTGGGTAGCTCGGGCAGCTCGTCGCGCAGGAGTTCCCTGGCCGCCTGGACGTCGTGGGGACGGGCCGAGGTGACGTGGGCGGCCACCGGGAGGCCCAGGACCTCGACGAGGAGCGTGCGCTTCGTGCCGATGGTGCGGCCACCCTTGCCGCCGGCCTGGTGGAACGTGGGCCCGTAGCGGGCGCCCTTCACGGTCTGGGCATCCACCATCACCATCGAGGGCGTCGGCTGCCGCTCGTGCTGGAGGCGCACGATCATCGCCAGGCGGGTCATCGCCCGCTCCCAGACGCCGTTGGCCCGCCAGCGGCGCCACTGCGCCCAGACCGCGGTCCAGGCGCCGTAGCGCTCGGGCAGGTAGCGCCACTGGCAGCCGGTGCGGCCGATGAAGAGCATTGCGTCGACCATCTGACGGCGCGGGATCTGGGCGGGCGCGCCCCGGCGACCGGGCGGGTCGAAGAGGTCGGCCACCATCGCCCACTGCAGGTCGGTGAGGGCGATCGCGAAGCTCATGCCGGCAGCTTCGCAGCCGCCTGTGTCACCTTATCTGGCGCGCTTCTGCCGATCTGAACGGGATCTTTCGGCCACAAGCCCTGAGCCCAATCCGCTCTTTCGCAACATGTGGTACGAGCGGTTCGACGATGTCACGACGGTCGTCATGGGCCGGCGATCCTTTCTCGGTCATCAGCGGACGTGGAGCGAGAAGGCGCTCGACCCGGGCGAGCCGGCATGGCTGATCGACTATCGACGGTACCTGGACCGGGTCGAGAAGGTCTGCCTGTCGCGCCGCCTCACGTCCTCCGAGTGGGAGAACTCACGGATCCTGAGCGGCGACCTCGCCGAGATTCTCGACCAGCTGAAGCACGAGGAGGGCGGCAACATCATCCTGGAAGGGGGGCCCGCCGTGGTCCGGGAGTGCCTCCGCCGCGATCTCGCCGATGACTACTGGTTCTATGTCATGCCCGTCGTCTATGGGAAAGGTCCTCGGTACTGGGGTCCGATGGACCGTC
>JAJYDP010000323.1:0-4705 GCA_021777365.1 Chloroflexota bacterium
CAGAGTCTTCGTGGGCGAGTCGAATGCGGACGACAGGTCCGCGAGAATCCCCGGGCGCTGCAGCACGCCCAGGACGCTCGCGGCCCGGAACGCCATCGGCAGGCTCGACCCCAGCATGTAGAAGCCGTTCCTCCCCGGTCCCACCGCGACGATCACGTGCGGGAACACCGCCCGGAACGTGCGGATATGGGCGCGGAAGTCGTCCAGGGTCTGGCCGTACGGCACCCACTGCATCATGACGCCGCCGGGGGTCAGCCGGAGGCTGGCGGCCTGGTAGAACTCGAGCGAGGAGATGACCGATGCGCCAGACGACTGCGCCGGCGGCGGCGGGTCCACCACGATGATGTCGTAAGAGCGGTCGGTGAGCTCGACGTAGTTGCGGCCGTCGTCCACGATCACGCGGCCCTGGGGATCCGCGAGGAGCTGGCGCGCGTCCGGGTAGAAGTAGTGGAACATCTTCGGAACCGACGGCACGAGCTCCACCGCGTCCGTGCGCAGCCCGGCGCGCAGCGCCTCCCGGAAGGCCGACCCCATGCCGAACGCGACCGTCAGCGCCGTGCGTGCGTTCGGCCGAAGCATCAGGGGCAGCAGGGGCATCAACCGGGCATCCACGGTCAGCGCGGTCATCGAGGTGCCCGCGACCCAGAGCTGCGGCAGCCCACCGAGCGTGCCGGCCTGCACGGACGCGATCTCGTCTTCCGTACTCGCCCAGATCTGCCCGCCGCTCGACTGGACCCGGACGACTGTCGGGTCGACCAACCCGCCACGGACCAGCGTGGCCGCAGCGAGCACGCACGCCACGAGGCTCACGGCGGAGAGGCCCGCGCGCGCTCTGCGCTGCCGTGCGCTGGCATACCACCCGAGCGCGAGCGCGAACCCGGCGTTGACCAGGGCGATGACCGCGATCGATTGCGGCGACCCCAGGAGGGGGACAAGAACGAACGGGACGCCGAAGGTGCCTACGATCGCGCCCAGCGTATTCGTGGCCAGCAGGCGCCCCGTGTCGGCACCCACGTGCCGATCTCGGTCGCCCAGCAGACCGGTCGTCAGCGGGAGCGTGAAGCCCATCACGACCGTGGCCGGCAGGACGACGAGCAGCGCTGACACACCCAGATCCCCAATCAGCGCGAGCATGTCGGTCGTGGCGGCCGGGTGGGCGATCACGGTCAAGAGGCCGGCGACCGCCAGCAGAGCGACGAGCGCCTGCAACACGGCGAGGAGCTTGACCAGGTCTCGAACGCGCCGGCGCAGGTCGTTATACAGCGCGGCCCCAAGGGCCAGACCGACCAGGAAGATGGTCAGGATGACCGTGAAGACGTACGTCAACTCGCCCGTCCCGGAGGCGAGCAGCCTCGTCCAGAGCGTCTGGTACCCGAGCGACGTCAGACCCGACACGAAGGCAACCGCGAGCGCGAGCTTGGGCCGGGCGGTGGTCCCGTCGACGCGGGCCGAGGCTTCCCGAGCGGGTGCGTCGCGGGCTGCGCTATCGGGACCCGATCGGTCCGTCGCCAGCGGTGGCCGTGGCCCCACCCCCAGCGAATGCGAACCCCACCGCCACTGCAGGCCAAGGGCGATGAGACCGGCCGCGGCAGAGCACGCGGCTCCCGCCCGGACGGCGCCGTCGAGACCGAGGATCTCGATCAGGACCAGCCCGGAGACCGCGCTCCCGGCCACCGCACCGAAGGTGTTGGCGGCGTAGAGGCGGCCGAACGCCGCATTGAGCTGACCCGAATACCGCGTGAGGTAGCGCGTCAGGGTCGGGAGCGTCGCGCCCATCAGGAGCGTGGCGGGCCCAAGCGCCGCCAGGCAGAGGACGAAGCGGATGAGCGTCAGGGCCACCGGGGTCGACTGGAGCATCCCGTACGCGCCCCGATACACGTCGTGGACCAGGAGAAATGTGGCCGGGGTGACGAGGGCGACCACCGCCACGAGGATCTCGAGCAGGCCGTAGAGCAGCAACGGCGAGCGAAGGCGATCGGCGAGCCGTCCGCCGAGGTAGCTGCCGGCGGCCATGCCGCCGAAGTAGCCGGTCAGGATGACCGAGACCGCCTGGGTCGTGTTGCCGAACACCAGGACCAGCTGGCGGGCCCAGACGACCTCGTAGACCAGGCCCGCCGCACCGGACAGGACGAAGACGGCGACGATCGGCCAGCGGGCGTGCCGCGGGTCGGCTGCGCTGCGTGCACCCGGAGTCACAGTGTTGGCCACGGGCCTCGCGTCATCGAACACCCCACGGGATTGGAGGCGCGGCGACCGACGCCCGGTCACCAGTGAACGCTACTCTACGGTGGTGGCGGTGCGTGGCCGCATGGCTCGCCCGGTGGATCCGGAACAGGAGGGGCAATGACCACCGGCACCGACCCGCGGGTCACGGCGGCTGGCACGGGAGGCGCCCAGGCCGGCCCGGCGCACGCGCGCAGCAGCAGCAGCAGGGCCAGGCTTGTCGCGTGGTTGGGGATCCTCGTCGGCGTCGTGTACCTCACGATCGGCGGTGGCGGCGCCACGCCGGGAGTCACGCTGATCCAGTTCCGGATCATCAGTCTGACGCTGATCGCGATCGCCCTGACGGTGTGGCTGGCGGTCGCGCTGAGACTCCCAGCGTACCGGCCCCGCACCGTGCTCTGGCCCGCGTTTGTCGCCGCGCTCGCCGCGTTCGCGATCTCGACCGCGACCTCCTGGAACCCCCGCCTCAGCCTCGAGTACATGGCCTACGCGGTCCTGTGCGCCGCGCTGTACCTGCTCCTCGTCCGTCTCCTGGCCGATCCGTTCTTCCGGTTGCGCCTTGGCGCCCTGGCCGTGATCCTGTGCGCGAGCATCGGCGTCCTGTATATCGTGCTGGTCCTCGGGCATTGGATCTCATGGTGGTCGGTGGTGGGCAGGATCACCATGCCCCCGCTCCGCCCCGCGTCGGAGAGCCTGGCGCTGGGCAACCCGAGCGCGGTCGCGACGATGATGCTGCTGCTGGGCGCGGCCGCGGTCGCGTACGTCGGCACTGCCACACTGCGGCGACGCCTGCTCGACGTCGCGTTGCTGGCGCTGACGGCCGTGGTGGTGTTCCTCACGGGTTCCCGGGGCGCGTGGCTGGGCTCCGGAATCGGCCTGGGGGCGCTCGGCACGGCGGTCGTTCTGCTGCCCGAGACGCGACACACGGTCCGCCGGGCCCTTGCGCAGCGCGCTGTCCGCTACGGCGGGGTAGTGGCGGTCATGGCCATGGTGGTTGCGGCTGTCGCGCTGCTGCCGGCACTCATCACCCGTCTCACGGACACGGACGCTCTGCCCCGCCTGAGCTTCTACCTTGCCGCGATCCGCATCTTCCTGTCTGCCCCCATCCTGGGCTCCGGCCCCGGCACGTGGGCGCCCCGGCGGGTCGACTTCACGGACAGCTCCGGCGTCGACCTGTATATCCCCCACGCGCACGACATCTACCTGCAGACGCTGGCGGAGTTCGGGCTCGCAGGCATTCTCGCCGGAGCCGTGGTGGTGGCGTGCCTCGGATGGCTCGTGCTCCGCGCGCTCGGCGGCGCCGACCCGGCTCGCCGCCGCTACGGGTGGGCCGCACTGTTCGCCGTCACGTACCTCGCTGGCCACCAGCTGGTCGACTTCTACGCCAACCAGCCCGCAGTCTTCTTCGCGCTGGCCCTGACGGTTGGGTACCTCGACGCGACGAGCGAGCCACTCCCCGTGCACCTGCCTGCACGCGCCCGCGTATCGGCGGATCGCGTCCGTCCCGTGGCCGTCAGACTGGCCCTCGTCGCTCTCCCGGTCGCGGTCGTCAGCGCGCTGGCCTTCTCGTCGTGGAGCGAGTCGGTGGCGCTGGCGCAGAGCCGCGCGGTGGACGCGGCGAACAGCGGCGACTGGAGCCGTTCCCTGCAGCTCGCCCGGCAGGCCGTCACGTCGGACCCTTTGATGCCCCCCAACCAGTACGTATACGGCCTTGCCGCCGCAGCCACCGGCCAGCTGACCGAGGCCCGCGACGCATTCACTCGCGTCGCGACGGCCGACGGCTTCCCGGAGGCCTGGCTGGACCTCGCCGCCATCGACCTTCAGCTTGACCACACCACCGCGGCACGCGCGTCCCTGGACCAGGCGATGCGGCTTGGCTACCAGCAGTCGACGGTGGCGGTGCCGGCGGCCGGCATGTACGCGGAGCTCGGGGAACCGGGCGCCGCGGCGCAGGCCGTTGCGGACGCCCTCGTTGTCGCGCCGGAGCTCGCGGGGGACCCGTACTGGTCGTCTACGCCCGCCCTCCGTTCGGCGTGGCAGGCGGGGCTGACCAGCGCGATCGCCACGAGCGGCCCATCAACCGGCTACCAGCTTGCGTTGTTCGCGGGGAACGTGGCCGACGCGGAGCGGATCGCCGCGTCGCTGGGTCCCGCGTCATCGCGGACCGCCGGGCTCTTCATTCAGGCGTGGCTCGGAGATCGAGCCGCGCTCGGCACGCTGGCCGAGACGGCGGTCGCCCATCCCCTGGACACCAGCACCGTCGCCCTCGCGCAGAGCGCCGCGTCACACCTGGGCGATCAGTCGCTCGCGGTTCACGAGGCCGGCATCGGCCTCCAGGGTGGGAGCGCGACCCTGCCGGCCGGCGCGGAGCTGCACATCGGGACGCGCTGTGAGCTGTGCCAGGTCGTTCCGGGTGCCAACGCCAGCGTCTACGGCCTCTACACCTATCGCCGTCCGCTCCCGGCCGATCTGCTGGTGCTGG
>JAJYDP010000323.1:4715-6024 GCA_021777365.1 Chloroflexota bacterium
CCAGGGCGTCCGGCGTTGGTTGCCTTGTAGCGCTTCGGTACCATAGCCTGCGCGCACCACGGGGGATAGGCTGCCGGCGCGATGATCCGAAGGTACGGGGCGGAACTCCGCGCGTTGCTGATGCTCGCAGACGCGGGCGTCTCCGTGATCGTGGTCATCGTGCTCTCAGCGGTCCGGTTCGGACCTGACTGGCCGATCTTCTGGCGCGAGGCCATCCCCCAGCCCCTGGCCTTCCTGATCGTCTACGCGCTGGCCTGGATCGCCCTGCTCACCCTCAACGGGCTCTACCGCCCCCGCTCCCGCTGGTCCCTGCTCACGGAGGCCGCCGACATCACCCGCGCCACCGCCGCCATGGCGCTGCTGTCGCTCAGCGTCCTGTTCTGGTTCAAGCTCCCGGACGTCAGCCGCCTCTTCCTGGTCCTCCTGTTCCCGGTGCAGGCCTCCGTCACGCTCGCGACACGGGCGGCCCTGCGATGGGCCTTCGAGTGGCAACGTCGCCGCGGCCGTAACCTGCGGCACGTGCTCGTGCTGGGCGGGGGTCCGCGCGGCCAGGCGTTCGCGGAGAAGCTCGAGGATCACCGGACGCTGGGCCTGCGGGTCATGGGCTTCCTCGACGACGACACTGCCTTCTCGCCGCCGCCCCGATGGCGCTACCTCGGGGGGCTCGACCGGCTGGAGGACGTCCTCCACCGGGACGTGGTCGACGAGGTGGCGGTCTGCTTGCCGTTCACGCAGTGGAACCTGATCGACGCGATCGCCCAGCTCTGCGAGGAGGAGGGGAAGATCGTCCGCGTGCCGATGGACGTGCTCGAGCGGCCGTTCGCCATCGGGCACGTGGAGGAGCTCGAGGGCACGCCGGTGTACTCCCTGGTCTCGGGACCGGATCGCATCCTTGCCCTGGCTATCAAGCGGCTCGTGGACATCGCGGTGTCGGGTGTCCTGCTGGTCGTCCTCAGCCCCGTCTTCGCGGCGATCGCGCTGGCGATCCGCCTGCGCGACGGCTCCCCGATCCTGTTCCGCCAGGCGCGGGTGGGCCTCCACGGCCGGCCGTTCGAGGTGCTCAAGTTCCGGACGATGGTCGCCGACGCCGAAGACCGCTACGGTGACGTGGTGAACCACGCCGATCCGCGCGCTTTCAAGTTGACGGACGATCCCAGGGTGACCCCGACCGGCCGATTCCTGCGCCGCACGAGCCTGGACGAGCTGCCGCAGCTCTGGAACGTGCTCAAGGGCGAGATGAGCCTGGTCGGCCCGCGGCCGGCGCCGCCGCGCGAAGTCGAGGGGTACGACGTCTGGCACCGCCGCCGCC
>JAJYDP010000324.1 GCA_021777365.1 Chloroflexota bacterium
CCGCGCGTCGCCGACCGAGCCCCACGAAGTCGTCCCGGCAACACTTGTAGTGATGCGGGGGGCAGACCGGGGGGCGGAGCGGGAGCGAGCGATGCGGGGGGGTGAGCGATGCGGGAGCGGCGGGGGCCCTCTCCGCGCAGCCACGCCACGCTCACTGGGGTGTCGCCCGGGCCGCCCTCGTCGTCCGACATGCCGCGACGGGTTGCCATCGGGTCCGGCATCGGGTCCGGCACGCGACCGGCATCGGGTCCGGCACGCGACCGGCACCGGGTCCGGCACGCGACATGGCAGAGCTGTCGTCCGTCGCCCGCCCTCAGTCCGCCCCACGTCTGCGCCGCACACCTGCCGGCCGTTCCCGTGCTCCCCTGAGGCCGAGGGCCACACCGGTCGCTTCGCGCCCCCCGGCCCGCCAGCGGCCTCCCCGCGCGTGATTCAGCTGACCATCTCGGCGACGAACCCGTCGCGGCCGCGAGCGCCTGTGCGATCGCCGGTGAGACCGACCCGTCCACACGGCCAGTCGAGGTGGCATCCGGGGAATGGTCATCTCCGAGCGACGCGGGTCCGGGCACGCGACCCGGAAGGGGGGCGGGCTCTATCTCATCCCCGAGCGACGCGGGTCCGCCGGCATGGCCAGGGAAAAGGGTGACCGGTGAGCCGCTCCGCCCGGGCGCAGCGGAACGGGCAGCGGGCCCCCGGGCGGTGCGTAGGACCCCCTCACTGACTCCCCTGCGCACGCGGTCCGGCAGCGGATCAGTCCAGGATCAGCCTCGCTCGCTGGAATCGCGCCATCGCGGCGGTCAGCAGGAGCAGGTCGGCGAGCACCAGGACCACGGCTGCGCCGCCCCCGATCGTCACCCAATCGAGGCCGTTCAGCGTCGTGACTACCTGGCGGCGGACGTCCAGCGGCAGCACCTGGAGCACGAGCACCGGCACCAGGACGACCGCGAAGATCGCCAGGTTCATGTTCTGCGCCGCCTGGCGCACCGTCGGCGCCCGCAGCGCGACCAGCGCGCCCCCGCACGCCACGAGCCCGGCGCCGAGCAGCCCGAACCCGCCGAGCAGCACGATGGCGTCCGGCTCGTACAGCAGGATGCCGTGGCCCGCGTTCGCCAGGTTGACCGTGACCAGGCCGACGATGGCGCTGACGACCATGAAACCCCACCCATAGGCGACCGCCGCGACGATCTTGCCCAGCAGGATCGAGCGATCCGAGAGCCGGCTCGCAAGCAGCGTCTCGAGCGTGTGCCGCTCGCGTTCACCCGCGATGCCGTCCGCCACCATCCCGCTCGCCAGCAGCAACGGCACCCAGGCGAACGGCAGGATCGCCGCGGGCTCGCGGACCAGATCGGGCCCGATCTGGAGCGGCAGGAACACGCCGAAGACCAGGAACGAGAACATCAGCCCCCGGAGCGACCTGCGCAGTGTGCCCGACTGCAGCAGCACCTCGCGCAGGTCCTTCCAGGCGATCGTCATGACGTCGGCGATCACGATGCGCCTCCTCCCGACGTCAGGCGTCCCGCCGTCACGCGTCCCGCCATCAGGCGTCCCGCCGTCAGGCGTCCCGCCATCAGGCGTCCCGCCGTCACGCGTCCCGCCGTCACGCGTCCCGCCATCAGGCGTCGGCCCCGACCAGTGCCATGAACGCCTCCTCGAGATCGGCCCCGCCCTTGCGCACCTCGTCGATGGCCACCCCTTCGCGCACCAGCAGCGCGACCAGCGGCGAGGTGTCCTGTCCGTCGCGCAGACGCAGGGTCATGCGCCCGTCGGCCATCTCGGCCGCCTCCACCGCGGGCTGGGCCTCGACAAGCTGCACGACCCGCTCATCGATACCGCGCCCGGTGACCTCCATGCGGTCCCGCCGTGCCTGCGCCCGTAGCTCGTCGGGGCGTCCCACGGCCAGCAGGCGCCCGGAACGGATCACCCCCACCTGGTCGCACAACCTCTCCGCCTCCGCGAGGTTGTGCGTCGTCAGGAACACCGTCACGCCCTCGCGCCGTGCGAGCCGGGTCAGGTCGTCGCGCAGGGCGGCCGCGGCGATCGGGTCGAGCCCGGCCGTCGGCTCGTCGAGGAAGACGAGCGCCGGGCGATGCAGCAGGGCCCGCGCGACCGCGAGCTTCTGCTTCATGCCGCGGCTCCAGGCGCCTACGATCTCGCGCCGCCGGTCCCACAGCCCCAGCCCGGTGAGCAGGTCCCGGACGCGTTCCCGCCGCTCGGCAGGCCGCAGGTGCCACACCCTGGCATAGAACTCGAGGTTGTCCTGGGCCGTCATCCGCTCGTACAGCCCGGAGTATTCGAGGAGCGCCCCGCAACGATCTCTGATCGCCCCCGGGTCCGTCCGCGCGTCGTGCCCGAGCACGATCGCCGTCCCGCCGGTCGGCTCGAGCAGGCCCAGCAGCAGGCGGATCGTCGTGGTCTTGCCCGAGCCGTTGGGGCCGAGGAAGCCGAAGATGGCGCCCGTGGGAACCTCGAGCGACAGCCCGTCGACCGCGCGGAGCCTGCCGAAGTCGCGCGTCAGTTCGTCCGTCCGGATCGCGCAGTCGTTCACCCGATGCATGCCTCCGCGAGACCTGTGGCTGCCGGGGCCGATTGTAGGGGCCCTGTTCCGCGTTGCGGTCCGAGGTATCCTCGGCGCATGCGACCGACCACCCGTGACTTCGTCGGCATCGGGGTCTTCATCTTCGTGCTCGTCGCGCTGCTCGTCGTGTTCGTGGCGGCAGCCCTCCCGCCGGGACACCCCTGATGCGCGTGCGCCTCGCCGCGTGCGCGGCGCTCCTGCTGCTCCTGGGCGCATGCACCGCCGGCGGGACGGCGAGTCCGCAGCCGGCGAGTCCGCATCCGGCGACCGCATCGTACGCGCCGGCGATATCGCCGACCGGGTCGGCCTCCACCACCGCCACCTCGTGGGGCGTGATCCTCGACCAGGCCCCTGTTTCGTTCCCGCGGTATCCGGGTGCAGCCGACGCGAACGGCGCCACCACCGACGCAGTCACGCAGTCGATCTCGACCAGCGCCCCGGTTTCCACGGTCAGCGGCTGGTATGCCACGGCACTCTCCCCCGTCGGGTACAAGCAGACCAGCATCAGCAACCCGGCCGAGGATGGATCCGTGGTGGCCGAGTTCGATGGCGGCAGCCTGGGCTCCGGCTGCAGGGCGCAGGTCACGTACAAGCCGATGGGCACGCTGACGTTCATCTTCGTGCTGGTCGCGGCGACCTGTCCGTCGACCTGACGGTTCGGCGGCCGGCGCGGCGGCCGGCGCGGGCGCGGGTCCCTTCTGGGTCCGGAGGGGGTGGTCGGCGGCAGGTGCGACTGTGTTCTGGACCGGTGCGGCTGCGTTCCGGATCCGCTTCGGCGGCGGCCACTGCCTTCTGGACCGGCACGGGTGCGTTCCGGCGCCGATATCGGGGCCGCCGCTCCCTACCGGGGCCGGTCGGCGGCAGACGCGGGTGCGTTCCGGCGCCGATATCCGCGGAATCTCCTGAGCAGGGCGTCACACCGGGGCAAGCCGCTTCGTCATTTGAATACCACCATCTCCCCACTGGTGCGGCCGTGGTCGGTCCGGGTTCTCCTCCTCCCCGGCTCGGAAAGCGGCGCTGGACCTCGACCCCGGCCACACGGCCGGGGTCGAGTCGTGTCCGGGACTTTGCTGACCGCAACCGCCGACGGCGCAACAGCAGAGGGCACCACGCCCGGACCGACCGCCCCCGCTGGGTCGACCGTGCCCCCGCTGGGTCGACCGTGCCCCCGCTGGGTCGACCGTGCCCCCGCTGGGTCGACCGCGGCCGTATCACCAGAAGTGTTACCGGCCGGCCACGCGGGCCTCGGCCACTGCGCGCGGACATCTGTGCCGGACCCTTCCTGCAGCGCGCTGGGGAATGCGCGCGGCTGCGGCCTGCGAGCTCCGTGAGGGACACCGTAGCCCGTCCGAGACCAGCGTACGGCTGCCTGCCGGGCGGGCGGGGGGCCACGTCGCCGCGAGGGACCACGTGCACGGGAGCGACCCTGTCGGCGTGGGCGCGACACCAGGCACTGGGCCGTCCGCCCCGTCGAAACCCGAGCGCCCGGGCGGTCATCCGTGCAGCTTCCACGGTCTCCCAACACTACAAGCGATACGGCGCCGCACAGGGGCACGCGCGCGGCGCGCTCGCCTCGCCCGGCACTGCACGGGGGCACGTGCGCGCCGTGTCCTGTCGGTACGGCCGCCGGTCGCACAGGCGTTCGAGGTGCTACGTTCCGTCGATCCCATCGCGGTAGACGAGCGCAAGGAGCCGCTGCCCGGCAATCTTGCAGTAGAAGCGACGGATCGGCCGACGCCACCACGCTTCCCCGACCCGCCAGCGGTTGCAGACCTCGACCTTCTCGCGGCGGCCGTTCCATGCGAAGGGGACGAGCCCG
This sequence comes from Chloroflexota bacterium, assembly GCA_021777365.1. The sequence continues at coordinate 4,395 of JAJYDP010000324.1, forward strand.
CCTTCGTTGTCAAGCTCGACGGCGATCGTCGGATGTTCCTCGAGCAGGCGCGGCATCGCGGCGCCTCGGGCTGCGGCATCGCGGCGCCTCGGGCTGCGGCACTGTCAATCGGGGGGCTGGACCCGGGCTGCGGCGCCTCTGCCGACCGTACCGCCCCCGCCGGTGCCGCTCCCGGCGATGCCTCTGCCCAGTCGATGCGCTCCTCAGGCAGCCGCATCTCCGGGTCACGGACCGTCGCACGCAGCACGCGCCCTGTGCCGGACCGGAACACGAGATCGGCGAGCTGCCACTCGAGGCGCGCGACCCGGGCTGCCTGCGGCGCGATGGGTCCGAGCTGGCGCCTCCGCGACGAGCCGGAGGGCGGGCGTGGTCTTGCCGCTCGACGCATCGCCACGGAGCGTCACCTGGACCTCGCGCACGAGCCCGCCGGGACCCAGGATGGCATCGAGCGCCGGGAAGCCCATGAGCCGGGAAGCCCATGGGGACGACACGACCGTCGGCGTGTTGGCGAAGCTGCCCGACTCCCCCTTCGAGGTATCCGATGTGTCCCTCAAGGAGGAGCAGCCACAGAAGGAGTGGGAGGAGAAGGCCAAGAAGGCCATCGGGCGCTGCGACGTCTTCGTCGTAATGCTTGGGCCAAAGACTCGCTCCGCCTCGGGCGTTCGGAAAGAAGTGAAGATGGCCAATGACCTGGCAAAGCGGAAGTTCCAGATCATCGGCTACAAGAACGGATCGGAGGACTGGGCGGTGCCGGATGGCGGCCGCACTTACGCCTGGAACTGGGACAACCTGAAGAAGCTGCTGGCGTAGCCATGATCCCGCGGCGGGTCGTTGTTCTGCATGATGGCAGCGACTCCTGGTCCCGCGAGATCGAGTCGGCCCTTCACGAGCGACTGCGAGCCGCGTCGTTCGATCCGAGGAGCGTCCGGTTCTCGGCCAGGCCCCCAACTAGCCTCGACGGGCTTCTGGCAGTAGTTCTCTTGGCCACGGCGGACGCAGCATCCAGCCGCCGGATCATCCGAGACCTTGATCGCGTCATCGGGGCCGACGTTGCCATCCTTCCGGTGATCCGTCGACCTGACTCGTTCTCGGATTCGGTGCTTCCGCCGAACCTCCGTAGGGTCCAAGGTCTGGTGTGGGATGAAGACAGCCATCGGGTAACTGAGTACGTGCTGGCTGCTCTCGGGCTAGCCGAGACCGACCGTCGCGTGTTCATCTCGTACGGGCGGCGGGACGCAGACCGGATAGCCCGGCAGCTCTGGGCAGCACTCAGCGAGAGAGGCTTTGACGTCTTCCTCGATCGATTCCGTATGCAGCCAGGCGAGGACTGGGAACGACAACTTGACGTGGAGCTCTCCGACAAGTCCTTCGTGCTGGTCGTGGAGAGCGACGCTGCGGCCGACTCCAGGTGGGTGCAGCATGAGGTCAGCTACGCGCTCAAGAACCATCTGGGCTTCGCCGTGCTGTCCCTGCCAGGAACGCGTCCGGAGCGACTAGTAGATCGTTCCGGACCAATCCTTACGCATCAAACGAGTCCGAGGTCGAACTTGTTCCAGCGGAACACGACGGGCGCGTCGTTGAACTCCGCGATGCCCTGGTGGATGCGGGCCTTCAGCTCG
>JAJYDP010000325.1 GCA_021777365.1 Chloroflexota bacterium
CCGCGACAGGGGCGGCCGGTACGGGGGCGGCAAGGTGTACCGGGCCCGCGACAGGGGCGGCCGGTACGGGGGCGGCAAGGTGTACCGGGCCCGCGACAGGGGCGGCCGGTACGGGGGCGGCAAGGTGTACCGGGCCCGCGACAGGGGCGGCCGGTACGGGGGCGGCAAGGTGGTGCAACCCGTCGGGGCCGCTCACCACGGTGCCGGCTTGCCGGAGCCGGTACAGGCGATGCCGGACGGTCCGCTCCGGGATCGCGAGACGGGCGGCAAGCGCGGCTGTCGGCAAGGGTCCCGCGGCCAGCAGCCCGCAGATGGCGGCATCGGTCGGGTAGGTCAGGGTGTCAGTCCTGGCCATGTGCCATGCCCTCGGCGGCATCCGTGGCCAGGAGCCGGGCCAGGGTGGCGGTGCCGATCCCGAGCCGCCGGGCCGCCTGGCGACGGGACAGGCGCCCGGCGACGACCTCCGCCCGGACCGCGGGCCAACGGCGAGCGACGGCGGGACGTGCCGTCACCGGGGGCCGCCCGATGCGCTTGCCCTGCCGGGCCGCGTGGCGCATCCCTTCCTTCACCCGATCGGCGATCAGCTCGCGTTCCATCTCCGCGACGGCCGCCAGGATGGTGAAGACCAAGCGGCCGGTGGCGCTGGTGGTGTCGAGCTCGGGCTGGGTGAGGGAGGCGAAGCCGACCCCGGCATGCTCCAGATCGCGCAACGTGGCCAGCGCATGGAGCGTCGAGCGGAAGGCGCGATCGAGCTTCCACACCAGGACCAGGTCGACCTTCCGCTGGGCAGTGTCGGCCAGCAGCCGCGCCCAGGCCGTGCGATGGGCGAGATCCCCCGCGGCCGCCTGGTCGACGTACTCGATGGCCAGCCAGCCCCGCGCCGCGACGTAGGCGTGCAGGGCGTCGAGCTGGAGCTCGGGGTCCTGATCTTTGTCTCTGGTCGAGACCCGGGCGTACAAGGCGACCCGAAGGGAGCCGCTCACGGCATGCCGCCGTCAGGTGTGGCGCCGGCGTCCGCCGCCGAGCCGTCCTCATCAGTCCCGTCGAGCGCCGACTCCGGGTAGTCGTTATCGCTCACGTCCTGCAAGCCCTGTCCGTCGGTCGGCGGCGTTACACCGTTACGCTCGAGCTCCTCGGGGGACGGCAGGCCGCCGCCCTCGGGGAGTGGGTCGCCGACGGTAAGGCGGGCCGGTCTCCCTCGGCGATCCTCGGCATTCACGAGGAATCCCGACGCGGTGGCGGCCCGGGCGCGACGGGAGGCCGCCATCTTGTTGATGCCGAGCGTCTTCGCGAGCGCCGTCACGCTGGCGGGTTCGCCACTGTTCTCCTTGACGAGCGCGGCGACGGCCTCGACGGTGGCTCGGATCCGCTGCGAGGCACCCGTCGTGCTGGCCACGTACGCGTCGGCCACGAGCGCGTAGACCGCCGCGTAGTCGGCCACCTCGGCCACCAGGCGGCCCTCGGCGTCGACGCGGCGCCGACGGTGGCGGAGGATCGCGACGGCCTTTACGAGGGCGAGCAGGCGGCTGTAGTCGCGCAGGATCCGGGAGGCGACCGGGTTCTTCCCGATCGCCATGGCGAGCTCGTTCGCGAATGGCACGACGACGTCCCAGGGGACGCGCACGCCGAGCAGCTCCTGGTAGGCGACAAGCGCGTCGAGTTCGGGCAGATCCGGTGGCCCCTCGAGCTCGAGGCGAGCCTGCGCGGCGAGCGCCTGCGCCAGCTGCTGCTGATCGTCGGGCACCTCGATGATGAACAGGCGCGAGTCGAGCTGCGGCCCGAGTCGCCGCACGGCGGTGGTGAGGAGCACGGTCGGCCCGGGTTTCGTGACCTCACGAACGACGAAGTCCCCACTGGTCGGGTCGCGCACGGTGACCTTGTAGTGCAGGGAGCCGTCCTGCAGCAGCGCCCGGATCGCCGAGGCGGCCGGATTGTCCTCGCCGGCTGGCAGCGAGTCGGCCTCGCCGAAGACGATCACGCGGTGGTCGAGCGGCGCGTCGTCGTAGATGAGGACCCGGGGCGAGCCGGCGTCGATCACGTGGTAGGCGGACGCGGGGAGGAGCAGCAGGACGAGCGCGATGATGTACGTCTTGCCGCTGGAGGGTGTGCCCACGAGCAGCACGTGGGCGGGCATGGCCCCCAAGCGGTGGCGCAGCAGGCGCGTGGTGGCGGCGAGGTAGGTGAGGAGCACGGGTCCCGGATCGCCGCCCCACCCGAGCGCGCTGATCGCCGCCCGGACCATGGTCAGCGGATCGTCGTCGGCGAGGACCGGTTCGGCCCGGCGCCCAAGATCGGGCTCCCGTGCCTCGCGCGTCTCGGCATGCCGCCGCGCCAGGAGCTCGGCCGCCGGCACGGCCGCGGCGCGCAGCTCGGCGACCAGGGCCGCCACGTCCTGACCGGCCAGGTGCGCCGCCGAGATGTCCTTCACCTCCGGAGGCGCGACGATCACGCGCAGCTGCTCGATGTCGAGGGCCACCCGTGCGACGAGATCGGCGGCGTCGGGCTCCTGCCAGAGCACCACCTCGAGGCCGTCGAGCAACTCACGCCATTGCTCGCGCCACGACCCCTTGCCGGGGATGCCGAGGGCCGGGATGGCGTACTCGTCTGCGGTCCACGCGTCGCTCTCCCCCTCGACGAGGAGGACCCAGCCCGCGGCGCGGATGGCCGCCAGCCGTTCGCGTCCGTACAGGCTGACGTGATCGCCGCTGCGCCAGGAGAAGCGGGCCCCGGTCAGGGCATGCCGGAAGCGGATGCCCTCCACGCTGCCCTCGGCGTCGTGGTACGGGATCGCGACCGCGGACAACCCCCGGCGGCGCGTGTCGTAGACGCCCCGGGCGGTCAGGGTCGCGATCGTCAATCGCTTCGCCTGGGCCAGCTGGGCGACGGTCAGGCCCTCGGACTGTAACGGTGTAACGGGCCCGACCGGCGATGATCCGGCCGTGTGGTCCGTGCCGGCTCGTTCACGCCGCGGGCGGTCGGGGCTGCGATGGCGTCCCGAAGCGAACAGGTCGGCCAGCGTCATACCGAGCGCGGCGACGATCACTTCGGTGTCGCAGCCGGCGTGGCACTTCAACAGCACCCGACCGTCGGCGCCGCGGGTGATTGCGAGGCTGGGATCGTGGTCCTCGTGGGCGGGGCAGTGGGCGGTCGCCTGGTCACCGCGCACCCGCGCCGGGTGCCCGGTCACGTCGGCGACCCGGTTCAGGACGCGCTCGAACGGGTCGCCGTCCATCGGCGGCGTGACGGTGCTCATGCGTGACTCCCGCGCCCGAGGAGCCTAGCCGGCATCGTTGACGCGGTTCTGGATGTGCGCCGCGATCCACTCGTTGAGGGCGCCGGCAGGGATCCGAACGCCGCGCGCGCCCACTCGGATTACCGGAAGTTCTCCTCTCGCGACCAGCGAGTACAGCTTGCTCCGCCCGACCCTCAGGACACGCGCCGCCTCTTCCGGTCGCAGCAGGAGCACTTCACCGGTTTCATTCCGGGACGCGTTCATGGACTTCGCCTCCTCCTCCGACATGCAGCTTGACCGTTGACTTCCATTGACGTACATTCGCGCGTGCATGACAAGATGGATAGGCGTTGATCACCCGTTGAATAGTGCGGAGCGGGCTCTGGACGGCGCCGAGCGGGGTCAGTTCGCTGTGCGCTTCACTCGCCCGAGCCGCGGGGTGCTGTGGCGCGCAGACGTCCGGCCCACGACCGTCTTCGAGCAGGAAAGGGCCGTGTTCGAGGCCGCAGGTCAGCAGCTGTACGACGCCGGTCCCATATCAGGCGATGTGGAACGCGCCCTTCTCTCGGCCCCGTCGCCACGCGAGAACGACCGTCTCGGAGCCCGAAGCCCTCACGACTCCTGGACGTACAGGCAGGCGGGGATATACGTCGGAGGGATGGGGCGCCGCGGCGCCCTCCGGGACGGCGATGTCCCGCGTGCGGAGGGGGAGGCAGCGCCCTATCTCGTTCTGGTTGGTGATCCGTTCGAGGGCGAGCCCTACGAGCCGCTCCGTGATCAAACGCTGCTCCCCGCCTTCGCGCAGCTCTCCGAGTCCCCAACACCGCGCGCGATCCGCAGGTTCGCGAGCCAATACGGATGGCTCACAGAACCAGAGCACCTCCAAGAGATAGCTTCCCCGAGTCGGGTTACCCTCGGCGAGCCCCTTTCCGTGTGGCGCCGTGAGCTTGCGCGCTTTCGATCGATCTGGCGCCCCGCGCGGGCCGTCCTCAGCCCTCGCCTGCGCACCTCGCGCGCGTACCTCGCAGAGCACCTCACCGAGCGTGGCTCAGGGTGGTGGAGTTGGCACGAGTCGTATGGGGATGAGACTGAATCGAAGACCACCCTCCACACCTACCTCGACACCGAGCTCGAGCTTCCTGGCGACCTGATGGGCGCCGCGCGCGCCTACGTGGCGGGCCTGGTCAACGGCCAACTCCGAGGGCGCGTGAGCCCGGTGCTATTGCCGCAGCACCACGACGCCATCAGGTTCCAGCCGGAGGACCTCATAGCCACGATCCACCTACTTCTCGCGTTTCGACTTCAGGGACGCCAAGCGGCGGAGCGAACCTGCGACAACCCTGCCTGCGGCCGGCCGATTCTCGAGGGCCGCGCGGATCGGAAGTACTGCTCAGATGCGTGCCGGATGGCGCACGCCTATCGACGGCGCACGGCCCAGAAGGAGGGATTCGAGCCATGACTAGGCGCGGCGCGAACGAGGGTTCGATCCGGTACCGTGAAGCGGAAGGCCGCTGGGAGGCGCGCTACCGCGGCGCTGATGGGCGCCGCCACAGCCTCTTTGCAAAGACGCGGCGCGAGGCGCAAGAGCGGCTCCGCGTCGCCTTGGTCGCGACCGACCAACGCGTTGAGCTACCGGGCCGGCGCTTGACTGTCGGTGCCTATCTCGATGAGTGGCTCGCGACCTCGGTCCAGGCCCGTTGTCGGCCGTCTACGGCCGACAACTACGCACGAGTCGTGCGTCTATACATCCTTCCGGCGATCGGCCACCAGCCCATGGCCAAGCTCACCCCCGACCACGTGCAACGCATGCTGAACAGGCTTACCGCACGCGATGACCTCTCGCCTACCACCGTTCGCTATGCCTACAGCATCCTGCGCATCGCCCTCGGCCGGGCGCTGAAGGCGGGGAAGGTGCTGCGCAACGTCTGCACCCTCGTCGATCCGCCTGCGAAGGCACAACTCGAGCTGCGGCCCCTGACGGCAGACGAGGTCGGGATCTTCCTCGACAGCGTCGCGGGCTCGCGCGACGCGCCGCTCTACACCGTGGCGATCGCCACCGGTCTGCGCCAGGGTGAACTCCTTGCGCTGCGCTGGGAGGACATCGACCTCGAGGCCGGCACTCTCACGGTGCGGCACACCCGCGATCGGCACACCGGCGCTCTTGGCGAACCGAAGACCGAGCGCGCCAAGCGAACGCTCCGCCTTGGTGTGGAGGTGGTTTCGGCCCTGAGGACACAGCGTCGAAGACAGCTCGAGGAGCGCGTCGCCGCGGGATCGCGCTGGCAGGAAACCGACGCGGTCTTCGCCACCTCCCTGGGTGGCCCGCTCGATGCTGCCAACGTGCTCCACGCCTTCCAACGCGCGGTCGTCGCGGCCGGTCTGCCGCACCAGCGGTTCCACGACCTCCGCCATGCCTGCGCCACGCTCCTCCTTGAGCAAGGCGAGGAGCTGGGCGTCGTCTCCAAGGTGCTGGGCCACGCCAACGTCGCGACCACGGCCGACGTCTACGCGCACCTGACCCCCGCAATGACGGGGCGCGTCGCTGAACGCATGGACGCAGTGCTGCGCCATCGGGTCGCGGCCACGAGCTGAGCGGGCCCCCGCGGGGGTCAGCGTGGGGGTCAAGGCAGGTATCGAGGGCCCCTCCGGGACTCCCGGAGGGGCCATTTCGTGCGGGGTTTCTGGTCGGGGCGCCGCGATTCGAACGCGGGACCTCTTGAACCCCATTCAAGTGCGCTACCAGGCTGCGCTACGCCCCGACGGCGGCATTCTAGCAGAGGC
>JAJYDP010000326.1 GCA_021777365.1 Chloroflexota bacterium
CGTCGCAACCGGCCGCGCGAAGGCGTCGCCTGGACCCTGCCCAAGGGCACGCCGGCGGCGGGGGAGTCGGTCGAGGAGACGGCGCTGCGGGAGGTCGAGGAGGAGACCGGGCTCGCCGTCCGGATCGTCGAGCCCGTGGGATCCATCCACTACACGTTCGTGCAGGCCGGCACGCGCGTGGACAAGACCGTGCATCACTTCCTGATGGTCGCGACAGGGGGGAACCTGGCAGACCATGACGCCGAGTTCGACGAGGTCCGCTGGGTCCCGCTCACGGAGGCGACGCACCTGTTGAGCTTCGAGACAGAGCGTGAGATCGTCGAACGCGCGCGGCCCGCGATCGACGCGCTCCGGGAGCGCGGCGCGGCCTGATTCGCGCGCCGCCGGGGAGAAACCGCCATGCAGGCCACAGCGCTGCTCGAGCGGCACCGCGCGCTCGGGGCGCGCCTGGTGGAGTTCGCGGGCTGGGAAATGCCCGTCCAGTACCGCGGGATCATCGAGGAGCATCGCGCCGTGCGCCAGCGGGCGGGCGTCTTCGACCTGTCGCACATGGGCGAGCTGCACGTCACCGGCCGCGAGGCGGGGGCGGCCCTGGCGTACGCGCTGGCCACCGATCCGCCGTCGCTCGTGCTCGGTCGCGCGCACTACAGCATGATCTGCGCCCCGGACGGCGGCGTGATCGACGACCTCATCGTGTACCGCCTGGCGGAGGAGCACTTCCTGGTCGTCGCGAACGCCGGCAACCGCGCCGTGGTCGCCGACGAGCTGCGCGCGCGGCTGTCCGGTTTCGACGCCGCGCTCGACGACGCGTCGCTGCGGACCTCGCTGGTGGCGATTCAGGGCCCGCGCGCGCTGGCCCTGCTGGCCCCGCTCACCGGCGTGGACCTGGCCGCGCTCCGCTACTACGCCATCGCGGAGGGACGCGTGGCCGGGGTGTCGGCGCTGGTGGCGCGGACGGGGTACACCGGCGAGGACGGCTTCGAGTGCTTCGTGGCCTGGGACGAGGGACCAGCGGTCTTCGACGCGCTCCTCTCGGCGGGGGCCCCGGAGGAGGTGCAGCCGGTGGGCCTCGGTGCCCGGGACACCCTGCGCCTGGAGGCCGGCATGCCCCTCTACGGCAACGAGCTGGGGCGGGACACCACGCCCTTCGACGCGGGCCTGGGCCGGGTGGTGAAGTTCGCCAAGCCCGGGGACTTCGTGGGGCGCGCGGCGCTGGCGGCCGCCCAGGAGCGGGGACGCTCGAAGGCGCTGGTCGGGCTGATCGTGCGCGGCCGCGGCATCGCCCGCCACGGGTACCCGGTGCACGAGCCGGGCGGCGAGGCCGCCTGCGGCGCCGTCACCAGCGGCACCCAGTCGCCCACCCTCGGCGAGCCGATCGCGATGGCCTACGTGCCACCCCGCGCCGCTGACGCCGGTACGATGCTCGACATTGTGATCCGGGAGACGCGCGTGCCCGCGGAGGTCGTGGCGCTTCCCTTCTACCGCCGCCCGGCCTGACGGGCGCACGATCCGGACCGGCTCGCACAGGGACCGGGCCCGCACAGGGAGATGAACGTGGACGTGAGGGAGGGTCTCCTCTACACCGACGAGCACGAGTGGCTGCGGGTGGAGGGCGAGACCGGGGTGGTCGGGATCACCGCGTACGCCGCCGAGCAGCTGGGCGACGTCGTGTTCGTGGAGCTGCCGCAGGTGGGCCGGACCCTCGAGCGCGCGGAGGCGTTCGGGGTGGTCGAATCGGTCAAGGCCGTGAGCGACCTCTTCGCGCCGGTCGCCGGCCAGGTGCTCGAGGTCAACGCCGAGCTCGCCACGCGGCCCGAGCTGCTGGACTCCGATCCCTACGGCGCGGGCTGGATCGTGCGCCTGCGGATCGCCGACGAAGCGGCCACCACCGAGCTGAAGGACGCGGCGGCGTACCGTGCGCTGATCGGGGCCTGACGCCATGCCCTACGGGCCGCACACGCCGGCCGACCGGGCGCGGATGCTCGTCGCCCTGGGCATGGGGTCGGTCGACGAGCTCTTCGACGACATCCCGGCCGCGGTCCGGGCCCACGGGCTCGACCTCCCCGGGCCGGAGCCCGAGCTGGAGCTGGCCACACGCCTCGGCGGCCTGGCGGCCCGCAATCGGGTCGACCTCGCGAGCTTCCTGGGTGCCGGCGTCTACCGCCACTACGTCCCGGCCGCCGTGGACCAGGTCGTGTCCCGCGGCGAGTTCGCCACCGCGTACACGCCCTACCAGCCCGAGATCAGCCAGGGCACGCTGCAGACCATCTACGAGTACCAGTCGCTGCTGGCCGAGCTGACCGGGCTCGACGTGGTCTCCGCGTCCCACTACGACGGCGCCACCGCCACCGCCGAGGCCGCCCTGATGTGCCTGCGCGCCACCGGGCGGGACCGGGTCCTGGTCAGCGCCGCGGTCCATCCGCAGTACCTGGCCACCACCCACACCTACCTCGACGGCACGCGCTTCGCCGTCGAGCCGATCCCGACGCACCCCGACGGGACGACCGACCTCGACGCGCTCGGACGGCTCCTGGCCGACGGGGGGCGCCCGGTGGCCGGGGTGGTGCTCGCGCAGCCCAACGTGTTCGGCGTGCTCGAGCCGATGGCCGAGGCGTCGCGCCTGGCGCACGCCGCCGGGGCGCTGTTCGTGGCCGCCGTGGAGCCCGTGTCGCTGGCGGTCCTCGCGCCCCCCGGGGCGTATGGCGCGGACATCGCCGCGGGGGAGGGGCAGCCGCTGGGACTGCCGCTCGGGTACGGCGGGCCGTACCTGGGCATCCTGGCCGCGACCACGGCGCTCACCCGCCAGGTGCCGGGGCGCCTGGTGGGCCGCACCACCGACGCCGACGGGCGCCGCGCGTTCGTGATGACGCTCCGCGCCCGCGAGCAGGACATCCGCCGGGAGCGGGCGGCGAGCAACATCTGCACCAACCAGGCGCTGTGCGCCCTGACGGCCACGGTGTACCTCGCCACGATGGGACCGCACGGCCTGCGCGACGCGGCCGCCCTGGGCGCCGCGCGTGCCCGCGAGCTGGAGCGCGCGCTGGCGGCGGCCGGTGCGCCGCGGATCCACGCCGCCCCGTACCTCAACGAGTTCGCGGTGCGGATCCCCGACGCCCCGCGGATCCACGCCGCGCTGCTCGAGCGCGGCATCCTGGCCGGGCTCCCGCTGGCGAGCTGGTTCCCCGCGGACCCCGTGCTGCGCGACGCGCTGCTGGTCTGCGCCACGGAGGTGACGCGGCCCGCCGAGATCGAGGCGTTTGCCTCGGCCCTGGCCGACGTGACGGCGGGGGTGGCGGCATGACCGAGCTGCGCGAACCCCTCGCCCTCCCGCCGGCACCCGGGACCGCCGCCCCCGGTCCGGGACGCGCCGCCAGCGCGGGCCTTCGTCCCGCCGTCGGTCCCGTGCTGCAGCCTACCCTCGACGAGCTGTCGCGCCCGGGCCGCGGCGTGACCCGCGTCCCGCACCCCCCGGCCGACGCGCTGGCGGGGATCCCGGCGGAGCAGCTCCGCGCGCTGCCCCCGGCGTTGCCCGAGGTGGACGAGCCCGAGGCGGTGCGCCACTTCGTGAACCTCTCGCACCTCAACTACGCGGTCGACACGGGTTTCTACCCCCTGGGCTCGTGCACCATGAAGTGGAACCCCAAGATCAACGAGTGGGCGGCGCGCCTGCCGGGCTTCGCCGACCTGCATCCGCTCGCCCCCGACGCGGCCGCCCAGGGGACGCTCCAGCTGCTCTGGGAGCTCGAGCAGTGGCTGTGCGAGATCTCGGGGATGCGGGCGGTCACGCTCCAGCCCGCTGCGGGGGCGCAGGGCGAGCTGACCGGGATCCTGATGGTGCGCGCCTACCACCGCAGTCGCGGCGACGCCGAGCGCACCGAGATCCTGGTGCCCGACTCCTCGCACGGCACCAACCCCGCGACCGCGTCGATGGCCGGCTACCGCACCGTCACGGTCCCCTCCGACGCCCGGGGCGGCGTGGATCTCGCCGCGCTGCGTTCCGCGCTCGGCCCCCGGACGGCCGCCCTCATGCTCACCAACCCCTCGACCCTCGGGCTCTTCGAGGACCAGGTGGTCGAGATCCTCGACGCGGTCCACGCGGCGGGCGCCCTCGCCTACATGGACGGCGCCAACCTGAACGCGGTCATGGGCCGGTTCCGCCCCGGCGCGGCCGGGTTCGACGTGATGCACGTCAACACGCACAAGACGTTCGCCACGCCGCACGGCGGGGGCGGACCCGGCTCGGGGCCGGTGGCGGTGGGGGAGCGGCTCCTGCCGTTCCTGCCCGCGCCACGGGTCCTGCGCGAGGCCGACGGCTCGTTCCGGCTCGAGCGGCCGGGCGAGCGGCCGGCCAGCATCGGTCGCGTGCGCTCGTTCGTGGGCAGCGTGGGGGTGCTGGTGCGTGCCTACGCGTACCTGCGGGCGCACGGCGGCAGCGGCCTCGAGGAGGTGTCGGAGGACGCGGTGCTGGCCGCCAACTACGTGCGCCACCGGCTGCGCGGCACCTACGACATCCCCTACGACCGGGTCTGCAAGCACGAGTTCGTGGCCTCCTCGGCCACGCTCAGGCAGGAGACGGGGATCCGCACCCTCGACGTGGCCAAGCGGCTGATCGACCACGGTCACCATCCCCCCACGATCTACTTCCCGCTGATCGTGGAGGAGGCGATGCTGGTCGAGCCGACCGAGACGGAGGCGCTCGAGACGCTCGACGACTTCGCCGACGCGCTGGTCGCGATCGCCGGCGAGGCACACGCCGACCCTCAGGTGGTGCACACGGCGCCGCACACGGCGCCGGTGCGGCGGCTCGACGAGGCCACCGCGGCCCGCCAGCCCGACCTGCACTGGCGCGCCATGACGGGCGCGCAGATGCCCTGCCCGGACTGACCGGAGGGACGCGCGACCCCCGGCGCCGCAAGCCAATCGCGCCTGGGCTCGGCCCGTCGGTGGGCCGAGCCCGCCTCCGGGCGCGACCTGTACTGCCATCGGCCGAGCTGCCCCGCCGGCCCCCGTCGTGCCTGGTCATCCGGCGACTCGCCGGGGGTCGGCCTTGGGCCGACCCCCGGCCGACCCCCGGCCGACCCCGCACCGGCGGATCCGGCGCGGCCGATATCCCTCAAGGCACTGACGGCGCCGGCCACGCTGACGCGGTCCGTATCCTCCACAGCATTGCCGACGGCCGTAGTGGATCGATTGGCGCGCTGGGAACGGCCGGCTGGGGCCTCGCCATCCGCCCGGGCCGGGTGATTCATCGCCGCCGCCGCTTCCCGGGAGCCCCCATAGAGTGCCTTGCCCTCCCGCAAGGTGCCCCGGCATCGCCCTGGGGGATATTCGCGGGGCCGGCTGGTTCGCCGGGCTGCCGGCCCCGGGGAGGCCACCGGGCCGGCTGGTTCGCCGGGCTGCCGGCCCCGGGGAGGCCACCGGGCCGGTCCCGGCGCGCCCCAGGGAAGCCCCGGGCGCCCCAGGGGAGCTGCGGCGCCGCGCTCGACGTTCCGCCCAGTGGAACGTCGCCAGCCTCAGCGTGAACCTTTTGCGGGTTCCCGTGGTAAGTCACATGCACGCCGCCTTGCGACTGCGTGCCAGAGGAGGATGAGTGGCCGAACCCGAGCCGGATGGCGCCTCGCTCGTCAACGACGTCCGAGGCGGCGACCTGAAGGCCTTCGAGGCCTTCTACCGCCGGTACGAAGGTGCCGTCTACCGGACCGCGCTCGCGCTGCTGCGGGACGAGATGGCCGCCGAAGAGGTGGTCGTTGACACGTTCCTGCGCGCGCACGGCGCCCGCGTGCGCCTGGATCCCGCGCGCTCGCCGCTGCCGTGGCTCCAGCGGATCGCCGTGAACCTCTGCCTCAACCGTCTCCGGCGCCGCCGCCTCGGACTCGAGCCGCTGCCCGACCAGGTGCCGTGGCCCGACGAGGCCGTCACCGCCCCCGAGTCGGCGGCCGAACGGCGCGAGATCACCGTGGCGCTCGCCCGCGGGATCGAACGGCTCCCCGCCCGGATGCGCGCCG
>JAJYDP010000327.1 GCA_021777365.1 Chloroflexota bacterium
CGGCATCTACGGGATGACCGGGGGGCAGATGGCGCCGACCACCCTGGTGGGGCAGCGCACCACGTCCTCCCCGACCGGGCGCGACGTCAGGACGGCGGGTTACCCGGTGCCCATGACGGAGATGCTTGCCGTGCTGCCGGGCGTGGCCTTCGCCGCGCGGGGGTCCGTGGCCGACCCGTCGTCGATCGGCAGGACGAAGTCGCTGATCAGGAAGGCGTGCGAGGCCCAGATCCGGGGTGCCGGGTTCGCGATCGTCGAGGTGCTGTCGAACTGCCCCGTGGGGTGGGGAATGACCGCACAGGAGTCGATGCGTCACCTCAAGGAGGTGGTGGTGCAGACCTACCCGCTCGGGGTGCTGGTCGACCGGATGGATCCGGCCAGGCCGAAGAGTGCGAAGGAGGGCTGAACGATGGAGCGCTCCATCGTCTTCGCCGGGTTCGGCGGCCAGGGCATCCTCTTCGCCGGGCATGTCCTCGCGGAGGCCGCCATGGACGAGGGATCCCAGGTGATCTGGATCCCCTCGTACGGCCCGGAGATGCGCGGGGGGACCGCGTCCTGCACCGTGATCATCGGCGACGAGCCCATCGGTTCCCCGATCGTGGATCACCCGGACATTGCGGTGGCCTTCAACCCGCCCTCGCTCGCCAAGTTCGGGCCGGCGATCGCCCCGGGCGGCGTGCTGATCGTGAACGATTCGCTCGTCGAGGCGTCCGCCGGGCGGGACGACATCGACGAGGTCCGGGTGCGCTGCACTCAGCTCGCGCGTGAGGCCGGCGACGATCGCCTGATCAACGTGGTCGCGCTCGGCGCGCTGGTCGCCCGGACCGGCATCGTCCAGGCCGAGAGCGTTCGGGAGGCCCTGCGATACGTGGTCGGCAAGAAACGGCCGGAGGCCCTCGAGATCGACCTGCGGGCGTTCGACCTGGGGATGGCAGGGGTGGAGCGGATGGCCGTCCCGGGTTGACGGCTGCAGTGGCGCGTTGACGGCGGCCATGTACGGCGAACGGCCGGGGTGGTGAGCGACCCCGGCCGTTCCGAAGATTCGCGGTTCGGGACCCGGCGGTCCCACGCCTAGCGGATCCTGGCGAGCTCCTGCAGCAGCTGCCAGTATTCCAGGCGCTCGTCCCGGGTGGCCAGGATCTCGGCGGACGGCGTGCCGTCCCGGAAGTGCTGCGAGAAGCGGCCCTCGGTCTTCGCGAAGTCCAGGAAGTCGAACGGGGTGCCGTCGGGGAGCCTGGACCAGTCCTCTTTCACGTTCGGGTTGCCCTGGAGCGAGAGGCGCTTCGCCATGGTCTCGCCCCGCCGCGGGTCGTACGTGAAGAGCGGGAACGCGCGCGAGTCGACCGCCAGCTTCGCCTGCCGGCTCGCCGCGTCATCGGCGATGCCGTGCTCGGGCATGCAGGGCGTGTAGGCGATGATCACCGCCGGCCCCGGGAACTCGTTGGCCTCCATGACCGCGCGATAGAAGTGGTTGTAGTGGGCCGGCGTAGTGGACGCCACGTACACGTCGCGGTGGGCCAGCATGATCAGGCCCAGCTCCTTGCGCCGTTCGGGCCGGCCGTGGATGGCCTTCCCGAACGCCGAGAGCTTGGTCACCTGGCCGCCGTACGACGCCGTCGACGACTGCCCGCCGGTGTTCGAGTACACCTGCGTGTCGAGCACGAGCACCTTGATGTCGGCGCCCGACGCGACCATCCGCGAGAGCGACTGGAAGCCGATGTCGTACATCGCCCCGTCGCCCCCGAAGACCCACAGGCGTCGCTCCGGGTGCCCGGTCTGATCCCATCGCAGCCGCACGCCCATCGCGTCGGCCGGACCGTTCTCGAACAGCGAGTTCGTCCAGGGCACCAGGTACGGGTTGAAGGGGTACGTGCTGCCGTACACGGTGTTGCAGCCGGTCTCGGCCACGATCCCCATCGAGTCCGGGCCATGGACCTGGCGGGTGGCGGCCACCAGCATGCGGATGGCAGAGGCCTCGCCGCAGCCGGCGCAGGACCCGGCGCCGCCGACGTAGCCGAGGGCGTGCTCGCCGAGCATCAGGTCCGCGAGCGCCTTCTCGTTCCGGTATTCCGGCGGAGTGACCGGCAGACTCCGGAAGAACGAGAAGTCGCGGCGGTAGCGCTCGAGGGTGCTCTCGCCGGAGGGCTCCTGGGCGACCTTGTCGATCATGAACAGCGCGTCGTGGCCCTCCGCCTTGCAGACGTCGACGCACTCGGCGCAGCCCTTGCAGTGCTGGGAATCCACGAAGATCCCGAACATGGCGGGCTCGATGCCTTTGCGGGCCGGGACGTCCGCGTACTTCCTGGTCCGCACGAAGTGCGAGCGAGCCGTCTCTGCGGCCTGGGCGCCATCCGCGCGCTTCCACGCGAACGCCCCGATGGCCGGTTCCAGCTGCGTCTCGGGGACGGCCACCGCGAGGATCGCCGTGTCCGGGCAGGCGCTCACGCACGCCATGCAGCCCACGCACTGCTCCGCGATGAACTCGGGGATGTGCGCGGAGAGGTTGCTGAAGTCGCGAACCGCCGCCGTCCCGGGCGGGATGATGCTGCGCGCGACGCCGGCATCCGCCGGCAGCTCGACGTCCGCGATGCCCCGGCGGTACGCGCCGACGACCGACCGGTTGAAGTCTTCGACGTAGGCGTCTACGTCGAAGACGACGGGAGAGGTGTCCATCGCCTGCGCGCGCGCCGCGTGCTCCTCTTCGCTCAGGGGGCCGCTGGGGGCCTCGATCACGGGTAGCAGCTGCTCAGGCATGGGGGACTCCCACCAGGTGATGGACGACATCGGTGGTCGAGAAGATCCCGACGGGCCGCCGTCCCTGCTCGTCCACCACCACCAGGCGGTGCACGCGGTTGAGCTCCATGAGCCCGATCGCCTCCTGCACCGGGGTGTCGACGCGGCAGGTCAGGGCCGGAGCGGTCATGAGATGGCGCACCGACAGCCCCGGCCAGCTCGACCACAGGTGGTCGGTCGCCCTGGCCCGCACGAGGTCGGTCTGGCTCACGACGCCCACCAGGGTGCCTTCGCCGTCGACCACGGGCAGACCGTGGATGCGATGCTCGTCGAGCAGCCGGGCCGCTTCCGCGAGCGGCGCGTCTGCTCGCACAACGATGGGGTCGCCGGTCATCAGCTCCCCCACCGTGCGCGATACGGTCTCGTTCATCGGGACGCCTCCAGGACGACCGCCGCCACCGGCTCGCCGCCGATGGCCGCGGTCACATCGATCAGGTTGTCGTATGCCCGCTCGATCACCGCGTAGTTCGCCTCGACCACGCTCCCCCCGCGCTTGCCGAAGAAGCGGGGCAGGAGCTTGTGGATGGCCGCGAGGAGCTCATCGCGATCGAGGCCGGCGCGCGAGGCGAAGGGCGAGACGCGCAGGAAGACACCCACCTGCGCGACGCCCTGCATGCGGACCACCAGGTCTGGCCGGGGCGCGAACTCCGCCGCGAGGGCGGCGGTATCGAGCGCGGTCAGCCGGATGTTGCGGGCCAGGATCTGGGCCCGCGCGTCGGCCGGCACGGACTGCCAGATGTCCGCCGCGTCCGCCAGCGGGGTCTGCAGGAAGACGGTGCCGCCGTCCGCCAGCCCGGCGAGCGGATCGCCCATCCCGAACGCGGAGACGTCGTGCAGCGGAACGAACTCGACGTGAGAGAGCTCGTTGTGCTGCCGGATCGGCGCGTCGGCGATGGTCAGGTAATACGTGGTGGGCAGGCCCTTCTTCTCCGAGCCGTAGCGCGGGTACGCCTGCACGTGCATGTCGAAGAGCTCGCCGATCAGTGTGGCGAGGAACTTGTTGGTGGTGACGGATCCGAACCCGCCGATCGAGTGGCCCCGCAGGCTGTATGCGCCCGCCGGCCGCAGGTCGATGTCGTGCGACTCGATCGCCAGCGGATGGCGGATGCCGACCACGACGTGGGGCTGGCGGCGCACTGCCTCGTCGTCGAGGAGCCGATCGAAGACGGCGATCAAGTCGCCGGCGGCCACATCGCGGCTGCCCAGCCCGGCGGAGACCGAGAGGACCCGCGGGACACGGTTGCCGTCCGCGGCCAGGTCGGCCAGGGCGGCCTTCGTTTCGCGGGTGACCGGGTTGTCGGCCGCGGCCGGTTCGTCCGTGCGCTCGACGATGGCCACGGACCTGGCGTTGCGGATGAGCCCGGCGAGCATGGCGGCCGGGAAGGGGCGGAACGACGTGATCCCGATGCAGCCCACCTTGCGGCCCAGCGACCGGAGATGGTCGACCACGGTGATCGCGGTGTCCGCGATGGTCCCCATCGAGACCAGGATGTACTCCGCGTCGTCGCAGCGGTACGGGTTGACCAGGTCGAGGTGCCGGCCGGTCAGCTCGCCCCACTCCCGCATCGCGTCGTGCGTGACCTCGGACAGCCGATCGTAGAAGGCGCGCTGGGCGATGCGGCCCTTCATGTAGCTGTCCTGGTTCTGCACCACGCCCGTCATCAGGCCCTGGGCCGGGTCGAAGAGGTCGCGGATCGTGGCCCGCGGGTCGCCCACGTACTCCTTCAGGAGCTCGTCCTCGGGGAGGAGCACGTTCTCCATGGTGTGGGTGGTGAGGAAGCCGTCCTGCACGCAGAGGAACGGCGTCTCCGTCTCCTCTGCCACCCGCCGGCAGATGGCGGTCAGGTCGGCCGCCTCCTGCGCATTGCGTGCGAACAGGATGCCCCATCCGGTGTCGGCCACGCCCATGACATCGTCGTGCCCGGCATGGATGTTCAGCGATTGGCTGGTGAGCGCCCGCGCGCCGACGTGGAAGACGGCCGGGAGACGCTTGCCGGAGATGACGTACAGGACCTCCTTCATCAGCAGGAGACCCTGGCCGGCCGTGAAGTTCGTGACGCGCCCGCCGGCGAGCGCGAAACCCTCGGCGGCGCTTGCCGAGGAATGCTCAGACTCAGGTTCGACGAAACGAAGGGTGGTCCCCCAGAGGTTCGTGTGCCCCTCGGCCACGGCGACCTGGTAGACGGCCGCCATCGTGGTGGACGGCGTGATCGGGTATGCGCAGGCCGCTTCCGAGATGCGGGTCTCGACGTGCGCGATCGCCTCTGAGCCGTCGACGATGGCCGGGATGCCGGGAAACCGAGGAGGGCGTGATTCATGGAGGGACGCATCGGTACTCATACCGACAGTGTCCTTCCCGGCGCAACTGGGCGGGACGGGCCGCTCGGCCCCCTGTCGCGGTACGACGGTCGCGTTGTGCCCTACGCGAGGGGGGAGGCGGCGCGCGTCCCGGCGTCCGCGGTGACCACCCCGTCGGGTAGGGTGGCCGGGCCTCATCGCCGGGCCGGTCCTCGTCGCCGGGCCGGGCCTCGTCGCCGGGTGCCGGCCCGCCTCGTCGCCGGGTGCCGGCCCGCCTGCCGGCGTCTCAGTGCGTGGGGGCGGTGACCCGGCGCGTGAAGCCGCAGATCCGGCAGGTTGCGAGCTCGCTCCGCTCGTCGAGGTCGAGCCGCGAGGCGCAGCCGTTGGTGCCGCAGAAGAGCTGGCGGTCGAACCCGTGCTGGGCGCGACGGCGCAACCGGCGCCTGGCCCCGGCCTGCGTGTAGGTGGTGGACGTGTTCACGTTGATCTCCCTGCGCCAGCCTGCTCTACAAGCGGCGGCGCGTGTCATCGCTCGCGATCGACGTTGTCTGCCGGCCGGAGCCTGGTGTCGCGGCGCGCGCGGGGAGCGTTGCTCGACCCGCCGCGGGCGCCAGCGGCGTTGTGTTGATGCGGGGTATTCTCCGCGATTCCGCACGAAACGTCAAACGCCCGCACGGACCTGCGCCTCCGCGCCGAGCCGGATCGTGTGGCGGGCGCGTGGCGCGCACCTGGCACGCACCTGGTGATGCGGCGAGCGTGGCGGGCGCGACGCGCCAACCGGGCAGCCCGCGCAGGGCCGGGACGCGGGAGAGGCGCAGGGCCGGGGCGCGGGAGAGGCGCAGGGCCGGGACGCGGGAGAGGCGCAGGGCCGGGGCG
>JAJYDP010000328.1 GCA_021777365.1 Chloroflexota bacterium
CGGGGCGCGACAAGGACATCCAGTACGTACGAGCCCTGCTTCACTCAGGCCACCCCCAGCCGGGGACTCTCCTCGAGCGCATTGAGCTGGCTTCGATGAGTGACGATGAGCTGGCTCGCGTCGTCGGAGCTGTCGGAAGCATCGCGCGCCTTGGACGTAAGAACCCCCCGCGTCACATACTTCGACGGCTGCGGGGTCATGGGACTAGAGGCGACACGTAGCCCAGCCGGACTTCGTTGTAGCGTCATACATCCTGGTCAACGTCTATTTATGGAGCCAGTTCGGCTTTTAGACACGATGATGGTGCGTGAACTCCACGCCAATCTGGTGCGCATCCGACATCGAAGCCGAACAGGGTTGTTCGGCTAGTTGGTAGGCTCTGGGTGCGGAACTCACCGGGCGCGTTGGGCCTGGTGAGACGTCGTGGAAGGGGCCCGATGCCCGGAGCGATCCCAGCCTGTCCTCGAGGGCACACGGAGGGCTACCGCGTGCGCCGCGACGGGTGGGCGACGACTGGCGCCGGTCGGCGCCAGCTCTTCAGGTGCGTCAGTGCCGACGGGACATCCCACCGTTTCGTAGGACCCGACGCAGCCGAGACAACCCCGGCCCCGGACGGGCGTCGGATCGCCTACGTCGTGGTGTGCCCGCGGCCCGGTCACAAGGACGGCGTGGTCCAGTCGAGAGGCACGCGCCAAACCTCGACCGGCACGTGGCGGCGCTTCACGTGTGTGCGTCCTGGAGGTGGCACCCACTCCTTCCGCGTGATGATCAACGAGAAGGGAGCTGCCGTCCCGACCGTCACGCCCGCCGCGCCGACGTGTCCGGAGCACCCCGACTCGCACGTCGTGCGGGCGGGCACCTACGGCGCGCGCAGTCCGCGTCAGCGCTACCTGTGCCGGCCAGAGGGCGGTGCGGCCCACCAGTTCACGCCCCCGCTGTCGCGAGAGGCCGTTTCACCCGGCGAGGCGTGCAAGCGTTGCGACGAGCTGCTGTCGGTGCACCACGGGCCGGTCACGGCGGCCCGGCACACGCCCTGGCCGCTGCTCGGCGTCGTCCAGGCGCTGAACGATCTGTCCCTCGGCGAATCGTACGCCACGGTCTCACTGGCGCTGCGGGCCAAGCGCGACGCCGTGCGTGAGCACTTGGAGTACGCCCACGGAGTCAAGGCGTTCGCCCGCACGGCCTCGAGCGCGCGGACCTCGTCTCAGTCCTACTCGCGCACCCAGCGTCGGAACGCGTGGAGGGTGGCCGCCGACCTGGTCGAGCAGTACGCGCCGGCAGTGTTCGGCGAGTTCGAGGCCCGCTATCTGCGAGAGGCCTAGGCGATCCGCCACGCGAATGACGCCGCACTAGCGGTTTCTCCCAAGGTGCCTCTGGCTCAACCGCTCGTGTACATCCTCGACGAGCACCCGGTCTGGACCAACGCGGGGCCCCGCAAGCACCAACGTCCGTCCTGGTACATCCTCACGGCCGTCGAGGTGCTCTGGTACGAGACCGAAGACCCGTTCGGGCTTCCCGAGCGAGGCTCGCGACTTCGCCTGGCTCGAGCGTTCTCTCGTTCCAACGCCGACGCCTGGCAGTTGGTGCTCGCCGAGCTCGGCGTGCGGCCCGACTTCGTGGTGTGCGATCGGGGTTCGGGTCTTACCTCGGCGCTGAAGACGTACTACGGACAGAGCGTGGGCGTGGTGCCCAGCCTCTGGCACATCCAGAAGAACCTGCGTGAGGCGCTGACGGAGCTCAGCAACACCACCTTTCTTGTGGGTAGCGAGCGCGTCTTGGTCGATGCACTGCGCAAGCACCTCGGCGTCCTGGGGCGCGAGAGCCTCCTCGGCTGGACTCCGGAGGACGTCGCGCAGTGGTGGCAGGAGCTCGCAAACATCGTCGCCAGCCTCTCGGCACCAGTGTCGTCCATTCGGGCCCTACGCGCTGAACACGAGTCTCGCTTGCTCGAGGCGTTGCCTATCCTCTCGGCCAACCCGCAGGTGCCGGCCTCGAACGCCGCCGTCGAGAGCCAAATCCGCAACGACCTGAAGTCGTTCCTCGCGAACCGGAAGCACCTCTTCGGCAATCAGGAACGCACCAACCGACTCCTCAACCTGCTGGTGGCCCGCCGCGCTGGTGCGTTCTCAGACCTTGACGATCTGGCCCTGCGGATCCGGCAGATGAACGAGGTTGCCGGAGGGTGGGCGCCCGCACCGCGCCAGATCCTCGACAAACAGCCGCCCGGGGTCACTAGCCGGACGAAGCGCTATGCGTCGCTGAAGTCGCACAGCGTCATCGGGAAGGTCGCCAAGGCGAAGGGCATCACGACCACGGCGCAGGCGCTCGCGACGGCCCCAGCGCCGGTGCTCTCCAAGAAGCGTCCCGAGACCGTCGAGCGCGCGCCAGTGCGCGAATGGGCGCGCGGTCTCGGACTTCCAGCGGGCGAGACCGAGCCGATCCGGGCATCGGTGCAGCTCGCCTACGACGTGGCTCTGAAAGGCGCAACCGACGCCGTGGCCATTACCACGTTCGAGCGGGCCGAAGCGGGGCGGCTGGCCAGGAAGTACGAGGCCCGCAAGGCGAGCCAGCCCGTGTCGGGCGAACGCATCCGCAAGGAGGAGTTGGCGCCGATCCGCGAGTGGGCCGCACAGAACGGGATCGAGATCAAGCGGCACAGCGCGATCCCCAAGGCCGTGCTGGAGGCATACGAGGCGGCGCGGGCCGGACGCACGCTCCGTCGCCGGCCGTCACGGCTCCCGAAGAAGGGGGGCTCGTGACAGGACCGCTGAGCGACGCGGGGCTCGTGATCTACGAGGAGCTGACGACTCGTACCTTCCTCGTCGTGGACGTCGAGTTCACCACAGACGACGAGGGCGAGCATCACCTCATCTCGATCGCCATCGTCCCAGTGGTCGGAGGCCAGCGCGCACGGGCCTCCAGCGGGCTCTACTTCGTGATGAACCCCGGGGTGCCCATCGACGAGGCCACCGCGGCCGTCCACCGGTTCCGGGACGCGGACGTCGCCGGCAAGCACGGCTTCGATCACTTCGCCCCGGTCATCGCCGAGCGGCTTCGAGAGGAGGGTGCCGTGATGGTGTGTCACACCACGATCGACGCCCACGTGCTGCTCGAGGAGTTCGATCGACTGGGTGCGCGAGACGGAGGCGCGGGCCTGCCGCTGATGCCGGTGTTGGACACCCAGCGACTGGTCGCAGCCGCGGGCTACCCGGACGTCACCAAGGGCTCCTACATCAGCCTCGACAGGCTCTGTGACGTCGCCCGCGTCGCGCGGCCGAAGCGGGCTCACGACGCGCGCGAGGACGCCCGGGCGTCCGCGAACGCCCTGATTGCGATACTGCGCCACGTCGCGACCCAGCGCGTGTTCTGGTCGCTCGACGGCTTGCTTGAAGAGGCGAGTGGGGGCACCACGCTCGAGCCGCGGGGGCCATCGCACCTGCGCACGCGACGCTTCCTACGCAGCGCGCTGCCACCTGAGCACATCGCACGTCACCTCCAGCCCCTTCTCGAGCCAGTGGCCGGGGGCAGCGAGGCAGCTGAGCGATGGCTGGACACGGCGGCCGAGTGCGCGCAGTTGCGCTGCCCCTACCTGCGCGACGAGGCCCGGGTGGCGGCGTCGGCCAACGGAGCCGTGCTCTTGCGTCCGCTGATGGATGACCTGCCCCACCTCGGCGAGCCGGGCCAGGCGGGCACACTCCTTGGAGCGGTCCGCGAGCTGCTCGTGGGCTCGGACCCGACCAGGCCTACCTTGCCGGCGGCTCGCGCACTGCGGTGGTGGAAGCCGGCTTGGGCCGCGATTGCCAAGAGCACGCCGTGTGACCGGTCCGACGCCGACACGTCCTGTCCGTCGTGTCAGGAAGGCGCGCCATGCCCGCGCGATGTCGTGTTCCTGGCGCTGGCTGAGATCGTTACTTTGGGAGGTCGCGGCGTGATGGACAACGGCCGGGTCCGGGACCTGCTGTTCTCGTCGAAGAGTTCCTACCTGAATCTTTGGCGAACGAGCCACCCCGACGTGCTGGGCTACGCGCTGTGGCGCGTCGCTCGGTTCCAGTTCGGCGCTGAGCATGACGAGGCGGCCTTCATGGCCGTGGATTTGGGCATCTCGCTGGGCGTCCACCGCATCGACCCGCGCTTGGTCGAGCTGGCCTGCGAGCGCTTGGTCGGAAACGGTGACCCGGACGAGGCGTTCCGAGTCGCCGCCGTGGTGCTCGCGCAGCGGACGACTGATCCGGCCTACGCGGACCTGGACGAGTGGGTCATGTTCACCCAGAACGCGCTCTACGCCCAGCAGGCGAAGCCCCGCAAGGCGATCACTCACCCGCGCCGCGCCCGGCCCGATGGTCACGTGAACCCGAGGCAGTACAGCTGATGCGCGCGGTCGACTCCTGGCGAGGAAGTTGCGACGACCACGTACACCAGTTGGCGATCGATGTCTGCCACTCTGGATCCACCAGCATCTGGCCGAACTCCGCGGGGCCAGTCACCGTACGCGGCTGGCGGATCACAATCACAGGAGGCTAGATGCCGTTCGACGAGTCCATGTTGTCGCGAGAGCAGCGGAGGATCGCTGACCACGACACCACCAAGCACGGGCGGGTACAGGCCGGCCCCGGCACCGGGAAGTCCCTGACCGCGATCGCGCTGTTGGGCAAGCTCCATGAGCAAGGGGTGCGAGCGAAGATGCTGACGTTCACTCGCGCTGCAACTGCGGAGTTCGCCGGAACGCTCGCCGTGCACGGGCTTGACGACGTCGTCAACGAGCCCGCGACCGTCGCGTCCTACGCCCTCACGTGGCTGCTCGACCTCGGCAGTCGCGCCCTTCCGGCGCCGATCCGCATCGCCGACAGCTGGGAGGAGACTGAGCTGATTCACGAGCACCAGGCTCATCTTCTCCGCGACCTTGGCCACAGGGGCCTCAGAGTGAAGAGGGTCAAGGACCTTGAGCGGGAGATGGCCGCTCAGTGGCAGGACCTCTACGGCAAGGCGACGCCGTTCGCGACGATCGATCCGGTGCTTCGGGATCACTACATGGGTCTCTGGGACGAGCACCGTCGGCGATTCGGCTACACCCTGCTCGCGGAGCTCTCGTTCCGAGCAAAGGAGGCGATCGAGGACCTCGGAGGCGACGTGGAACCCGACGTGGATCTCCTCATCGTCGACGAGTTCCAGGACCTCAACGCGGCCGACGTCGCCTTCGTTGAGGCCCTTGCCTCGAAGGGTGTTCGAGTCATGGCCATCGGCGATGAGGACCAGTCGATCTACGGGTGGCGCTATGCGGACCCCGCGGGCATCCGGGATTTCGACAGTCGGTTTGCTGGCTGTGAGGACTACACCTTGACCGAAACCCGACGGTTCGGAGCGAACATCGTTGCAGTCGCGGGATCAGTGATCGGTGCGGCCCCAGATCGCACTGCTCGACCTCCGCTCAGCGCTGCTGCCGGCGCGGTGCCGGGGACCTTCGCTTACTTGCGCTTCAAGAGCGGAGACGCTGAAGCCGCTGCCGTGGCCCAGATCGCGGCCTCTCGCCTGCAGGAAGACCCCAGCGCGAAGGTGGCGGTGTTGGTGCGCACTCAGGCGGACACCTGGGCCGAGGAACTGCGACCGTACTTTGAAGCCCAAGGGCTGACTCTGGCCAATGTGGAGTGGGTGAAGACAGCTCTGGCCTCGTTGCGCCTCCGGGCAGTGATCGCACTGGGCCAGTTGGCATACAACTCGAACGACGCCCTCTCGTGGTGGGCGCTCGTCGGACCCGTGACCGGAACGAACGTGGAGGTGGCTGAAGCGGCCTATGACCAGTGTGGCCCATCGGAGGGTTTCGCTGAGTCTCTGAGGCGTCTGCGTGACGCGGGCTTCCCCGGCGTGGGTCCTCGAATCGGGCGCGGCGCTGCCAGCACTATGGAGGTCGTTGAGCGCCGACTCGCGACGGCGCGCGCCGACATCGAAGCCTCGC
>JAJYDP010000329.1 GCA_021777365.1 Chloroflexota bacterium
GCTCCAGCGCGCGGTGGAACGCCTCGTCGCCGGTGCAGCCGCCGTCCCCCTCTCCCACGTAGGCGACCCGCTGGCCCCCGGCACGCCTGTACGCCCGCAGGGCGCGGGAGGCCATGCCGTCGCCGTGCGGCGGCCAGCACAGGAACAGCGTCCGCTCGGGGTAGCGGCCGGCGCGCTCCGGCCCGCCGCGCAGTACCTCGGTCCACGGCTCGCCGCGGCCGGGCCGCCACCAGCCGGAGTCGGCGTACCGCTTCGGGTACGTGTCGAACGGGAGCACGTCGGCCCCCGCCTGCTGGAGCAGGTGTGCCCAGTAGCCGCGGCCGGCCCCGATCTCCACCAGCGGCGACAGGTCGGCAAGCGCGGCGATGGCGCGGTCGTTCGGGATGGCGAACGAGTAGCGCGGGATCATCTCCCAGCGATAGCTCTCCTGCGTTCCGCGCGTCCACTCGCTGGTCGGGATCGTGTCCCACGACGTGTGGGGGAAGCCGTCGCCGAGAAGGCCGGTGGACTTCGGCAGCGCGAGGCAGGCGGCGAGATACTCGTTCACTTGCCCTCTCCGAGCAGGTACGACGGCGGCACTCCGAGCCGCTGCGCCAGCACGAACAGGGCGGTCACGGACGGGAGGGCGACGCCATGCTCCAGCGCCGAGATATACGCCTTCGTGTACTCAGGGGAGGCCAGCTCGTGCTGCGTCATGCGGCGGTGGAGCCGGGCCGTCCGCACGTTCGCCCCGATCCCGTGCTTCAGGTCGTCCATCTTCACCGGCGACGGACCGGGCGGGGGCGATGTCCACACCAGCCGCCGGCGGACCACGGCCGCCTCGGCCTCCAGTTCCGCCAGTCGGGAGGCCAGTGCCTCCTGCGTCTCGGTCGTCATCCCTCACCCTCCGCGTACAGGCCGTCGATCCAGCGGCGGGCCAGCTTCTCGGCGCACCGGGGCGAGCCGTCGCGGGTGAGCTGCAGCGCCCAGTGGGCCGCGTCGCTCGTTGTCGATGTCCGTGCGCAGGGTCAGCTCGGAGTGCGCCATGTAGCCGAGCGGCCTGCGCCACGGCAGGTTGCGGGTGGCGACGGCAGTCATCGCTCGACGTCCCACGGGAGACTGAGCATGTCTGCGAGATGGCGCGCCTGCCAGTTGACCTCCGCAGCCCGAGCCGCAGCCCGAGCCGCAGCCCCAGCCGCAGCCGCAGCCCCAGCCGCAGCCCCAGCCGCAGCCCAAGCCGCAGCCCAAGCCGCAGCCGCAGCCGCAGCCCCAGCCGCAGCCCAAGCCGCAGCCCAAGCCGCAGCCCCAGCCGCAGCCCGAGCCGCAGCCCGAGCCGCAGCCCAAGCCGCAGCCCAAGCCGCAGCTAGCTCCTTGCGTGTCGCCTCGCCGTTCGCGTAGCGACGTGCCACGGCGATCGCCTCACGGGGGCGGGGATCGGTCGGCTGGATGCGCTCGAAGAGCGGCAGCACGTGCTCGGCGCAGTCGGCCAGGAAGAGCCGGGCCGTGCGCTCGTCCCAGGCCTCGACACGCTCGGTGATACGGGCTCGACGCGCCACAAGTTTGTCGCCCGCATCCACCAGCTCGCCGTCGGTCTCGACGCGCCAGATGGCGGGTCCGAGCCATTGCGGAAGCTGCGCGACGGTGATGACGTGCAGGCCATGCTCGCAGGGCACGAGCGGCCCGCGCACGGAGCGCCAGCGTCCGGGCGTCCAGTGGCCGGTGCCGCCGTAGAAAGCCTCGCCCTTGGGGCCGGTGACCTTGTAGAGCTGGGTCATCCCAGCACCTTCCCCATCATGTCTCCAACCTCCATTGGCGCAGCATGGCGCGCCGCTCGCCTCGGCTATGCCGTCCGCGTCGTTGCCATAGCTCACCGCCAGCATGACGACGTAGCGGTCCTCAGAGACGACGTAGAGCGAGCGGTCGGTGGACAGGTGCGTGATAGAGCCCGCGTCGGGCTGGCTCGTCGTCATCGACGTTCTCCCGCTCCTCACGGCTGGTACTCCGGCTCGACGACCTCGCCGGCCGTCGCCTGCTCGTACCGCCCGCGCCCGACGTGACGGCGCGGCTCCCCGCCCCGCTTGGGGTCCTTGCGGTGGGTCGCGCACACGGCGATCCGGCCGTCGCCCTCGGGGTCGTCCTTGATCCGGCGGACGTACCGCGTCGGTCGCTGGCAGCGGTAGAATCGCATCGCCAGCCGGCCGCGCTCGTGGACGCTGACCTGACACCGCTCGATAGCCCCGCGGTACGGGATTGCCTCGGCGGCCTTCGCCTCGCGGGCAGCCTTGTCGCGCGCCTCCGCGTTGCGCTCGCCTTCCTTCCACTGGCGCTCGTAGGGCTGGTAGTCGGCCCGCGGGCAGATGACGAAGTCGTACGAGCCGAGGATCGCCAGCGCGCCGGGGCACTCGGCCATCAGCCGCTCGCGCACGTCCTCGACGGCATTGCGGTCGCGCACGACGATCTGCTCGTAGGTCGGCAGCAGGTCGGTCACGACTGCGCCTCCTTCCACGCCCGGCGGATGATCCGCTGCACGGCGTTCATGGCCGACGAGCCGTACTCGGCCGGCAGGTTCGCGTCCAGTTCGTTCTCGACCTTGCCGAGCAGGTCGTCCCAGTCGGTGCGCCCGTCACGCTGGCACTGCTCGATCCAGCCAAGCGCACAGTTGGCGATCTCCTCGGCCGCTGCCTCGATCTGCTCGACGTGGGTCAGGTCCCGGTGGACGGCCATCACGCGCCTCCCTTCTGCTTGCCGCACGCCTCGCACGTCACGGCCGGCCGCACCCCGCGCAGGGGCCGGAGCTTCCACGCGCCGCTGTCGGCGGGGGCGACTTCGGTGAACGCGCATCCTGCCCCGGTGTTCACCGCTGGCCCTCGATCTGCTCGCGGATGCGGCGGAGGGCTGCGGCGTCGAATGCCGAGTCACCGTCGTCGTGGCGGAGGGCCGCCGCGATGGTGTCGCGCTCGACCCGCCGGAGGACCCCGGCGAGGAGCTTGGCCTCGTAGTCGCTCACCGTGATGGTGAGGGTGATCGTGCGCTGGCTCATCTCTCGGTTCTCCCTTGCTGGTAGGCAGACTCTAGTGGGCTCGGAGCAGCCTGTCAACGGGTAAGGTTGGCCGCCCACGCCTCGGCCAGCGGTAGGGTCAGGAAGCCGCGGGAGTCGTCCCCGGCGTCCACCCAGTACAGCAGGCCGAAGCGGCTGCCGACCGTGCGGATGCGGTGGCCGTTGACGGTGGCCACCGTGCTGTCGCGGAAGTGCTGCTCGATCGCCTCGTTGTACCGCTCGGGTCCGACCTGCTCGATGAGGCGGCAGCGTGCGGCCGGGTCGTTCCAGTCGATGCTCACCGGCCGGCCCTCCGCGCCTCGCGCGCGTCCTGCTGCTCGCGGATGGCGAGCGCCTGCACGTGGACGGCCTCGCGGATGGCGCGGACCTGCTGCTGCCAGCCCTCGTGCTCGTCGCGCGCCTGCCGGAAGGCGTCCGGCTCATCGATGTAGTCGCGTCCGTTGGGGTACATCGCCGCGAGCGCCTGCTCCGCCGCTCGGAGGGCGTCCATCACGGCGAGCCGCTGGGCCATGAGGTCCTTCGGGTCGGTGCCGTTCAGCGAGAGGCGCGGGCCGCGGTCGATCATCGGGAACCTCCGATCAGCAGGTAGGCCGGGTGGGCTGACCCGAGCGGCACGTAGAACGTGACGCCGAGGTCGGCCGCGCCGACGAGGGTGTGGACGGCGAGGACGTGACCGGGCGGGCAGGCGACCTTCTCCATCTGGCCGAACCCGGCCAGTCCGGTCGCGGAGGCCACGGCCCCGTCCGACAGGCGGATGGCTCGCACTACGTCCCGGCACCCCTCGCTCCACGTCGTCTGGAGGAACAGGGGCTCGGTGTAGGGGGCGACGCGGACCTTGCGGCCGCGGTACTCGGGGAAGGTCGCCCGGAGGGCAGCCTTCACGGCGGGGTGAGAACGGCTGACGGTGACGGCGTTCATCGGTGACTCCCTTGCTGGTGGGACTACCATAGCGGGCTGCGGATGGGCTGTCAACGGGTAAGTTCGGAGCGGTCGAAGCGGAGCGACAGGTCAGGCAGCGCCTCGTCGTCCAGCACCTCCCGCGCCCGCGTCACCGCGACGTACCGCAGCCGGAGGTCGGACGGGGCGACGCTGCCGGGGAAGTCGCCGGCGATCCGCACGGTCGGCCACTCGCGGCCCTTCGCCTTGTGCGCCGTGCTGATCACCACGTCGGCGCGGTCCTCGCTGGCAGCGCGGGTCAGGGCCGACACGATCACGTCCGGCCCGAACTGGTCGACGAGTCGGACGAGCAGCCGCAGGTCCTCACCCTCGGGGTCCTGCTCGACGTACGTCCGCACGGCGTCCCACGACGAGAACGCGGCCAGCTCCGGGTGCGCCGTCGAGCCGGTGGTCATCAGCATCTGCGCGGCCTGCGCGAAGCTCACGACGTCCTGACCGCCTCCCACGAGGGCGGGGTGGCGGCCCTCGGCCTCCAGCCGCAGCAGCTCCGTCACGCCCACGGCGTTCGTCCGGGTGAGGATCGCGCGCGGCTCCGCCAGCGACTCCACGCGGGAGGCTACGGCCGGGTTGCCCCGCAGCAGCACCGGGGCGTCGAGCAGGCGGAGGATACCGTTCGCCACGTCGGCCACGGCGTCCCCGAAGCGGAACGACTGCGACAGCGTGGTCCGCACCGGCACGTCCACGCGCGAGAGGGCGTCGATCGCCCCCATCCACGCATAGATCTCCTGATGCGGGTCGCCCACGTAGACCCGCTGCGCGTCGCGCTGGGCGGCCACGATGGCGGCCATGACCGGGCTGGTGTCCTGCGACTCGTCGAACAGCACGAAGTCGGCCGAGATCACGGGGCCGGAGAGCTGCCACGCCTTCAGGTAGTGCTCGTGGCGGTACGTCGCCCAGCCGTAGGGGCGCTGGAGGTCGTCCCAGATCATCGTCGCGTACGGCAGCAGCAGCGTCGCCAGCCGCCGGTTGTTGTCCCAGCCGCGGTGGCCGTTCACCACCGGGTCGAGCCCGTCCACGTACGGGAAGTGGGCGGGCTGGATGCTCGGCTCGTCACTCTGGCAGAAGCGGGACACCGCCCTGCTGCACAGGCCCGCGAGGTAGCCGGGCTGGAGGGGGCGGGGCTTACCCTCGAAGTCGGGCACCGTCAGCGGCCCCAGCCCCATGCGGCGGGCAAGCTCCCAGCCGGGCACTCGCCGGGATGCTCCCAGCCGCTCGGCGTAGCGCTTCCCCACCGCGCCGAAGGCAAGCGAGTGGACGGTGTTCACGCGGACGTTGGGCGGGAACTTCGTCTTCGCCTCGTCCACGAGGGCGCGGTTGAACGCGAGGTACTGGCCCCGCCGGCGAGTGGACTCGGCCAGCATGACGAGGGTGCTCGTCTTGCCCGTGCCGGCTAGCGCCTCCACGGCCATCGACTGCCCGGTGCCGAACAGGCGGATGGCCTCCGCCTGCTCCTCGGTCGGCCGGAGGCTCATCGGGCGGCCTCGTCGCGCTCGGCATTGATCCGCCGGTCCCTCGCCTCGGCGCGGGTGAAGTACCGGTACGGCAGGTCCGTGCGGATCTCGTGGTACCGGCCGTCCGCGACGGGGTACCACGTCACCTCGGCCAGCATCCACCCGCCGTCCTCAGCCTTCCGGGCCTCGTAGGTCCGGCCGGTGGCGGGGGACTCGAAGCGGTACGCCCCGTCCGGCTGACGGGTGAAGTGGACGGTGTTCGGGGTCTGC
Organism: Chloroflexota bacterium; assembly: GCA_021777365.1. The sequence continues at coordinate 5,716 of JAJYDP010000329.1, forward strand.
ATGATCGGTGGCTCCCTTGCTGGTAGGACTACCCTACCCCATCGGGGAGAGGCTGTCAACGGGTAAGTTTGCAGCGAGTTTCGGGCGGGCCGCATCGCCTTGCAGGGGGCTATCACGGGCGGGCCGAGCCCGCTATGATGTGCCCGCCACCGGAGGTCGCTCCAAGGGTGACCCGGAGACGATCCGGAGCGGGCGGGGGTGGCGGGCGAGTACCCGTCCGCCACCCCCGCTGC
>JAJYDP010000330.1 GCA_021777365.1 Chloroflexota bacterium
CAGGTGTGGTGGCACGAGGGCCGCTCGCCCGCCTACGGGGAGGGAATCAGCTTCTGGGCCCTGGGCGAGATGGTGCGACGCCGCTGCGGCCTCCTCGAGACCGACGACGAGGCGACCACCCGGGCCAAGGTCGCCGCCACGCTCCGGGAGCACGTCCCCGACGAGGTCGAGCGCCGCTGGGTCGAGGGGGCCCTCCTCGCCCTCCTTGGTGCAGGCGCGACGACCACGCCCTCGGCCGAGCTGTTCGGGGCCTGGCGCACGTTCTTCGAGCGGCTCGCCGAGTCGGGCACCGTGGCCCTCGTCTTCGAGGACTTCAACAACGCCGACACCGGGCTCATCGACTTCGTCGACCATCTTCTCGAGTGGAGCCGGAGCCGCCCGATCTACGTGCTGACGCTGGCCCGGCCGGAACTGCTCGACCGGCGCCCCGACTGGCACGCCAAACGCAACTTCAGCTCGGTGACCCTCGAGCCGCTGCCCGACGCTGCCATGCGCAGGCTGCTGGAGGGGCTGGTCCCGGGCCTGCCGGAGGCGACCATCGATGCGATCGTCGGGCGTGCCGACGGCGTGCCGCTCTACGCCGTGGAGACCGTCCGCATGCTGCTCGCGGACGGGAAGCTCGAGCTTCGCGACGGCCGCTACGTCCCGCTGGGGGACATCCCCAGCCTGGCCGTGCCGGAGACCCTCACCGCCCTCATCGCCAGCCGCCTCGACGGGCTGGCGCCGAACGAGCGCTCGCTCGTCCAGGATGCCGCAGTGCTCGGGCAGAGCTTCACCCTTGCCGGGCTTGCCGCGGCCTCCGGGGTGCCCGAGGCCGAACTCGCGGCACCCCTGCGCTCGCTCGTACGCCACGAGATCCTCGCCCTGAGCGTGGATCCGCGGGCGCCGGACCGAGGGCAGTACGCCTTCGTCCAGGGGCTCATCCGGGAGGTCGCCTACCACACGCTCGCCCGCGCCGATCGCAAGACCCGCCACCTCGCGGCGGCCCGTTTCTTCGAAGCTCAGGGCTCGGACGAGCTGGCGGGGGCGCTCGCCGGCCACTACCTCGCCGCCCGGCAGAACGCGGGCGAGGGGCCCGAGGCGGACGCCCTCGCGGCGCAGGCCCGCCTCGCCCTCACCACCGCCGCGGATCGTGCGGCCGGCCTCGGCTCGTACGAGCAGGCTGCCTCCTTCTGCGAGCAGGCCCTGGCGGTCGCCACCGATCAGGCGGACCGTGCGGCGCTGCTCGAGCGCGCCGGCGACGCGTGGACGAAGTCCGGCCGGTCCGAACCCGCGATCGCGCGCCTGCGCGAGTCCATCGACCGGTATCGTGACCTCGGGGACCGGCGGGGCACCGCCCGGGCACTGGCCGTGCTCGGCCGCGCTCTCGGACAGGCGCAGCTCATCGGCGAAGCGCGGGCGGTCCTCGAGCCCGCGATCGAGGAGTTCGCGGACCTGGAGGCCGAGCCCGAGGGTGTCGCGCTCCTCGTGGGGCTGGCACGGACGGCAATGGTCGGCGAGGACTACGCGCGTGCGCTCGCGCTCGCCGACCGTGCGCTCCCCGCCGTGGAACGGCTGGATCTCCCCGAGCTGGTCGCGCGGGCCCTCACCTCCAAGGGCAGCGCCCTGCTTCCCCTCGGGCGGGCGTACGAAGGGCTCGGCTTGACGCGGGCCGGCATCGAGCTCGCCGAGGAGATCGGCGCGACGGACGAGGCGCTCACGGGTCGGATAGGCCTCCTGGCGTCGATGGGTGCGCGCGATGCCGCAGCCGCGGTCGGCATGGGGCGGGCGGGCCTCGCGGAGGCCCTGCGGCTGGGCCTTCGCGGCCAGGCCAGCATGTTCGCCGGCAACGTCGCCGAGGTGGCGCGGTGGACGGGAGACTGGGAGTGGGCGCTCGAGCAACTGGCCATCTTCCTTGATGGGGACCTCGACGTCGGGCGGCGCTCCTGGCTCCTCACCGGGTCGCTGGTCCTGCGCGCCTGGCGCGGCGAGGCGATCGACCACCAGATGGCGGACCTCCGCGCACTGCAGGACGGCTCGGCCGCCGACTCGACCTTGACGGCGGATCGCCTCGATCTCGCCGCGTGCCTCGGGCTCGCGTACGGTCGGCTGTCCGAGTGTCGGTCCGCGGCCCGCGAAATGGCGCGGAGCAGCCCCCTCAATGCTCCGGCCGCGTACAACCTCGCGATCCGCGCAGCGCTCTGGATGTGCGACCTCGTGGCCGCGGACCAGGACCTTGCGGCGCTCGACGCGACCGGCGTGCGTGGGCCGCTGGTTACGCTGAGGCGCACCGTGTTCCGCGCCGGAATCGCGGCCCTGGAGGGCCGGACTGCGGAGGCCCGCTCCCAGTACGCCGAGGCGCGGCGGGGGCTGCTCGACCGGGGGGTCGCCTTCGAGGTCGCCCTGGTGGCGATCGATATGGCGACGCTCCTCGGGCCGCAGGACCCGGACGCCGTGGCGGCGGCAGCCGAGGCTCGGCCCATCCTTGAGCGCCTCGGCGCGCGGCCGTTCCTGGAGCGGTTGGAGACGGCCCTCGGAGCGACGGTGGAGCCGGGCGTCACGGCCCGCGCCTGAGCCCGGCGCTCGATCTGTGTGCCGTTAGCCTGGCCTCTGCGCGCCGTTCGACATGCCGGCTGCGCGGACTTCCCGATCGGACTCTCGTCTCGACGGCCGCCGTGACTCGACCAACCTTCTGCGCATCGTTCCGTGCTCGACAATCTTGTTGCGCATCGTCCGACGCCTGAATCCGTGCGTTCGAGCGTCCCGGCAGGTCGGCAACGGCGGACGATTGCACGCTGGCACGGGGTGCGGTCCGCTCACGTCGGCACTTACGGAGGCTGACCCTCGCCGCGCGGCACCGCTACGCTCCACACGACCAACCACGCGAGGCGGGGTTGCTGTACGTGGCGAACCGTCGGAGGACGTTCGATCAGGTCTGGAACTGCGTCCTCGCCAAGGGCTCGTTCCGGGCGCGGCGGCCGTCGCGCATCACCTCCGCCGTGACCGTGTACGGCGTGTCCTTCGACGACACGACGGGCGTTTGCGCTCGCGAGCACCCCACGGTCAGAACACCCGGGGCCGAGAACCCGACGGGCCGGATCTCACGAGCCGGCGCGCCCGAGTAGGGGAGCGCCTCCAGGAAGGTGGGAAGAGCGGGTGCGATACGGTGGCGTCCCGTGCGGTGCTGGTGGCGGCGCTGCTTGCTCGTCGTCAAGGGCCAGGCCCCGCGTGCGTGCGGCGCTGCTCCGCGACAACCCCGCCAACCACGGTCTGAGCCGCCCGCTCGGGGTCAACGGCAACGGGGCTGCAGAAGGGATGGGAGGAAGCTCCCGTCGGGCACCCGCGGGATGGAGCCATCGATCGTGCACCAGTGTCAAGTGAATCCCAGGCCATGAACCGCTGCAAAGGAAGGCTTTCGGGACGGCGGCAGGGGGGAGCGGGCGCCACCAACCGGCAGACGGCCGACCCCGTGGCGGTCACGGGTCTGACCCTGCCGGGGGCAAGGGCCGGGCGTCACACGTCGCCGGCGTGGCCGTCACGGGTCGGACACTGTCGTCTGGTCGACCGCCCGGGCGCGCTGGGGGCGTAGCTCAAAGACGGGGTGACGGCGCGCCTCAGCGATGTACTCGTCGAGCGTCGTATCCACGCGGATCCCAAAGTAGTGCAGCACCCCGACGGGCGGACGCTCGGTCGGGCCGAGCACCGCCCGGAGAAGGTCGGAACGCGGGTAGGGCGCGAGCGCCTCCTGGAATAGGCGCCCGGCTTCCTCGTGGGCGAGCTCGACGGCCTCGACCGTCTCGACCGTGTGCCCCTTTTGGATGGTCGCCTCGCGCGCGGCACGCAGGTTGATGACCCAGCTGACCTCACCGAACGCTGCCTGGAGGATCCACCGCTCGCCGAGCTCGAGGAGTGCGACCGGAACGGTGCGCGGCTTCCCGGTCCGCCTGCCGCGCACTGTGAGGAGCACGTTCGGCCCCGCCGGGATCCCCGTGCCGAACAGGTGAGTGACAAGCGGGTTGGCGAGTCGGACGGCCCGCGGGACGCGGAGGAACGCGACGGCGAACAGCGCGACGACGAGCGAGCTGAGCGTGGTCTCCACGGATCTCTCGGTCATCTCGCTCCGAAGGGGTGGTGGCCTCGCCAGTCAACCGGTGGCCTGGGGGCGAGACGAGATCGCGCCAGCCTGCGCGCTCCAGAACACCTCAGCCGGATGGCCGACGCGGGATCCAACGCGGAACCGTCCGCCGATACTCGGCGTACGCCGTTCCGAATGCGCGGCCCAGGGTCGGCTCCTCGTAGCCGATCACGAGGAGATGACAGGCCACCGCCATCTCCGCGGCGTATTCGAGCAGCGGGAGCGATGTGAACAGCCATGCCTCGCCAAGCACGACGAGCAGCGCGGAGATGTAGATGGGGTTGCGGACCCAGCGGTAGGGACCCACCGCGACGAGGCGGCGCGGGGCGTCCCACGGGCCCGGCGTGCCTCCCCCGACGACGGCAAAGAGCCCGAGGCACCAGACGTAGAGCGTGGCTCCCGCGGCACCGAGAGCCACCCCTGGCCAGGCCGCGGGCACGGGCATCGCCCCGCCGTGCGTCAGGATCCACCAGGGAATGCCCACGCCTCCCGTGCCCGGGACCACGATCGTGAACACGAGGTCCCGCAGGGCGAGGCCCCACGACCGGCGAGGCCGGACTCGGGGACGCGTGCCATGGCCCGACCGCTCCGCCTCAGTCATCGAGGGCCCCCAGGTCGAGCCGGCCAAGGCGTTCGGGGTCGGCGAGGATGTCGATCTCACCGATCTTCCCGCGCCGCAGCGTGAAGCCCACGACCGAGTAGGTTCGTCCCGCATCCGTCGCGACGACGCCCGCGGCGCCGTTCACCAGCACACGTCGGGCGATCGGGCCGTATCGCCGTCCGAACGCCAGCGCCTGCTCGGCGACGGCGGCGGCACCTCGCACGACCTTCGCCCCGGCCAGGGCACCGGCATCGACCCGCAGCGCCACGTCCGGATCGAGCACGGTCAACAGCGCATCGAAGTCGCCCTCGCGCGCAGCAGCCAGGAAGGCGTCGACCACCTGACGCTGGCGCAGCAGATCGCGGTCGGGCTCGGTTGCGCCCTGCACCCGCCGGCGCGCGCGGCTCGCCAGCTGGCGGGTCGCGGTCGGGGAGCGCCCCACGATGGGCGCGATCTCGCCGAAGGGCAGCGCGAACACGTCGTGCAGCACGAAGGCGACGCGCTCCGCGGGTGCGAGCGCGTCCAGCACCACCAGCAACGCCAGCCCCACGGAGTCGCCCAGGACCGCCTCCTGCTCGGGGTCGATGGTGTCCGGGCCCACGGTCGGATCGGGTACGAGGACATCGAGGGAGTCCTCGCGCCGCGACCGGCGCGCCTCCAGCATGTTCAGACAGACCCGCGCGACGACCGTGGTCAACCAGCCACCGAAGTTCTCAACGTCGCTCGTGGCGGCACGACTGACCCGGAGCCACGTCTCCTGGACGGCGTCGTCCGCCTCACTCGACGAGCCGAGCATCCGGTAGGCCACCGCCCGAAGGCGGCCGCGGTTGGCCTCGAATCGCTCCGCCAACCAGGCTTGCTCGTCCATCGGTCACATTCCTTCGCCGCGTCCCGTCATTGCAGTGACCGGCGAAACGCAGCAAGTGTGACAGGGAGTGTCCCACGACCCGCGGCAGCGGGACGAAAGGACGTTTCAGCATTGGGGCGAACACTCTTGCTTGCACTTCCAGCGAGTGACGAGTCTCCCTAGCCCTGTCCCGAACTGGCGGTCGCCCGCGTCACCGGGTCGTCCGAGGACGGTCTGTGGTCCGAGCGGGCGACACACCGACTGCTCATCGTCCAATTCCAGCTGTTCGACGTACACACTGCGCATCGTCGATTCGACGACCCTGCTGCACGATGCGCAGCCTGTAGTCGAACGGCACATCCTCAGGGTGCGAGAGCGCC
>JAJYDP010000331.1 GCA_021777365.1 Chloroflexota bacterium
GGCCGGTGTTCGCGGCGTGCGCCGCTGCCGTCCGGAGCCGAACGGCGAGCGGCTACTGCACGCTGTAGCGGTTGACCGGGCTCCAGCCGGAGTTGGCGTTCAGGGGCAGCGGGAACGCCTGTGCCCGCACGTACCACTGCCCGGCGGTGCCGAAGCGGTACGAGTACGTGGCGATCCCCTGGCTGTCGGTGAACGCGTAGCGGGTCGTCAGGTAGACCCAGTGCCCGCCGCGGTAGATGTAGAACTCCCACCCGACCTTCGAGCGCGGCAGCTCGGGCCGGTTCGGCCGGACGGTCACCCGCCAGGTGAGCGTGGCACCGCGCGCGATCGTCACCACGCGCCCCTCGTTCGTCGGGCGCAGCAGCGCGATCTGCCGGACCACCACCCGCACCGGCGCGCTGTTCGCCGCAGCAAGGTCGGGCGTGCCGGCGAAGACCGCCCGGTACCAGAGGTTCGTCGCGGGGGTGTAGGTGAACGACACGCTGCCGTTCGTGCCGGTGGTCAGCATGGCGATCTGGTACCAGTGCACCTGGTCGGTCGACGCCTGCAGCTGGAACGGCTTGCTGGCGCCGTTGACGCCGAAGGTCGTGGTGAGCACGACGGGCTTGGCCCAGATGATCACCCGCGACGAGGGCGTCACGGTGATCTGCGCGGCCGGTGCCGACACGTTGAACGGCGCGGTCACGGCCGATGCGAGCGGCACGGTCGGGGTGACGTTCGCCGCCACCGCGGTGAGCACGTAGCCGCTGCCCTGCGCGCTGATCGAGCATCCGCTGAACGTGGCGATCCCGTTGACCGTCGGCTCCGAGAGCCCGCCGGTGCAGGTGAGGACCGCGCCGGGCGTGCCACCAGAGAGGGTCAGTGCGATCGTCGCGCTGGAGGTCGTGGCGACGTTGCCCCCGGCGTCCGTGATCGCGACCACGGGCTGGACGGCGAAGTTCTGGCCCGCGTACCCGACCGTCGGCTGCGCCGTGAAGCTGAGCTTGGCGGGCGGGCCGGCCGAGACGGTGAAGGCATTGCTGGTGGCGGGCGTGTCATACGGGTACGAGGTCGCCGTCAGCTGGTACGTGCCGACCCGGTCGATCGAGCAGCCGGTGAACGACGCGATCCCCGAGGTGACACGGAGGGACGTGACGCCCGACGTCGTGCCGGTGCAGGTGAGCGTGCCTCCCGTCCCCGCCGTCGCGATCGACAGCGTGACGATGGTGGAGTTGTCGCTGGTGACGGGATTGCCGTAGGCGTCCTGGACCACGATCGTGGGCTGCAGGGTGAGGAGCGAGCCGCCGGTGCTGCCGGTCGGGGCGGTGGTGGAGCAGCCCGACGAGAGGCTGGCCCAGCAGAACGCGAGCCGGCTCGCCGGGCCCGAGGTCACGGCGAAGGCGGTCGACTGGGCGCTGGTGTACACGGATCCGGCCGCCGCGACGGTCAGTTGATACCCCGAGCCGGTCAGGCTGACGGTGCAGCCGCTGTACACGGCCTGTCCGCCGCTGGTGGTCACGGTCAGGTTGCCGGCGTTGGCGCACGCCAGGGTGGCGCCCGTCGGGTTGGGGTTCAGCGACAGCGTGACGCTGGTGTTGGGAGCGCCGGTGACCAGGTTGCCGTAGGCGTCGGCGATGCCGACGATCGGCTGTGGCGAGAGCAGCGTCGACGTCTGCGAGGCCGGCTGCTGGACGAAGACGAGCTTGCTGGCCATGCCGGGGGTCACGGTGATGGCGGACGACTGGGCAGAGGTGAGGCCGGGGGAGGCGAAGTAGACGTACTGCGTCCCGGCCTTCGTGAGCGTGACGTTGAAGGTGTGCTGCCCGTTGTCGGCGCCCGTGCCCGTGGTATAGGTCCAGGACTGCGCCACGGTCGGGTCGGTCGACGTGACGCTGACCGTGCCGGCGAAGCTGGTGAGCTGGGTGCCGGTGGAGTCCAGGGCCTGCACGGTGATGGCGACGGACGATCCGGCGGCGGTGGTCGTGGGCGTCGTCGATGTCACGTGGAGCTGGCTCTGCGTGACGGTGATGCCGGGGTACGCGGCACCCGTGAGCGACGGGCTGGTGGAGGCAAACGACACCGACTGGGTGCCCGCTGTCGCGAAGACCACGGTGAACGTGTAGACGCCGGCGTCGGTCGACGTGTAGGTGTGGCTCGCCGGCTGGAGCATGGCCCGGCTGTCGCTCGACGTGAGCGTGACCGTGCCGGTGTAGCCGGTGTCGACGGTGCCAGTGCCACTGCCGTATGTCGCGGCGACCGTGAACGTCTCGGCGATGCCCGAGGGCACCGAGCCACCCGACGGGATGGACGTGCTCTGGATCGTGAGCTGCGTGGCCGATGCCGCCAGCGCTGTGCCGCCCATCGGGACGAGCGCGGCCAGCAGCGCGGCCGAGACGGAGAGGACGACCCAGCGTCGTGAGCGTCCGAGGGAGAGATACGGGGCGGACATGGGCGACCTCCTGACCGGTAGCAGTGTGGCCCCTCGAGAGGGTCGCACCGGGGTTGGTTCCCGTTCGAGCCTCGCGTGTGCCGACCTGCGTGTCGGGACGCGCGGGGCGGCGAAGCCGTAGCTCCCTAAGGATGCCACCTATCGACAACCGGGACGTCCGGCCGTCCCGCATGGCGAGACTCCGGCGCCGTGGGCTGACCACTGACCCGAGCGCCGGGGCACGCCAGACCGGGGCGCGCCAAGCCGAGGCACGCCAGACCGAGGCAGGCCAGACCGGGGCGCGACAGACCGAGGCGCGACAGACCGAGGCGCGACAGACCGAGGCAGGCCAGACCGTGGCGCGACAGACCGAGGCGCGCCATGTTGACCAACGTTCGCCTGGTGAACGTGAGACGGCCAACGGCACCGCTGCGGCGGGGGGCATCCTGCCGCCGGGGACCTCGCCACGTGGCGGTGAGCACGAAACCGGGCTCGAGGAGGGCGGAACAGGCTCGGCCCGACCCGCGTTCGGCCGGCACCTCCCGCCTCGCGTTCACGGGATGAACGTTGGTCAAGAACCCGGCGGTCGGGCCGCACACGGCGGTCGGGCCGGCGCACGATGGATCGGCCGACGCGCGGCGGGTGGCGGCGGGTGGCGGCGCCTGATCGGCGGCTCGTCCCGGCCCGGTCTGGCTCGGTGCCGTGCCGGCGTCAGAGTCGGGCTCGTCGCTCGGGCCCGCCGTCGTCAGCGCCGCGCCGTGGCGCCGGAGTTGGGCCTGCCAGTCGGCCGCCGGTGGAACCGGGCCTGCCCGCCGGCCCTACATCATCACGAGGCCGCCGTCGACCGCAAGGACCTGGCCGGTGATGAACGCGGCCTCGTCCGAGCAGAGGAAGGCGACGGCGTTGGCGATCTCGTCGGGCGTGCCGAAGCGGCCGAGCGGGGTCTGCGCGAGCAGCTGTTGCTGCAGTGAGTCGGGCAGGTCGCGCGTCAGATCGGTGGTGACGAAGCCGGGCGCGATCGCGTTGCAGGTGATGCCGCGGCTCGCGACCTCGCGCGCGGTGGCCTTGGTGAGACCGATCAACCCTGCCTTCGACGACGAGTAGTTCGCCTGCCCGGCCTGCCCGGCCTGCCCCGACACGCTCGAGATGTTGACGATGCGGCCGGAGCGGGCCTTGAGCATCGGGCGGAGGACCGCCTTGGTGGCGTAGAACGCGCCGAACAGGTTGACCTCGAGCACCGTCCGCCACTCGTCGAGGCTCATGCGCATGATGAGATCGTCGCGGGTGACGCCGGCGTTGTTGACCAGGATGTCGATCCGTCCGAACGCCTCGAGCGCCTGCGTGACCAGCGCGGGCACGGCCTCCGGGTCGGTGACGTCGCCCTCCATCCAGAAGCAGCGCCGGCCGAGCGCCTCCACGTCACTGCGCGTCGCCTCGGCGGCCTCGACCGGCCCCCGGTCGAGGAACGCTACGTCGGCCCCCTGGTGCGCCAGGCGCAGCACGATCGCGCGCCCGATCCCCCGGGCGCCCCCGGTGACGATGGCGGACTTGCCGGACAGGTCGATCACGCGTGCACCTCCCTCGGAGCGCTGGTCGTCGCTACCGGCCCGGGACGCGTGGGCCGTGGGTTGGAACTCTGGCGAATTGGTGCCCGCCGGACTGGAACTGCGGGGCACAGACACTCTACAGGGCTCGCCGGCCGCGCGACGGGCTCGCCGGAAGAGGCCCGGGACCAGGCCGGGCCCTCGCCGGGCGCGCCGGCCGCGCGACGGGCTCGCCGGAAGATGCCCGGGACGAGGCCCGGGACGAGGCGCCTCCCGCGCCCGCCCGATCGCTATCGCGCCGCGGCCGCCTCCGCACCTCCGGCGCCGCTTGCCACGGTCTCGGCAGCGACCCCGGCACCCTCGCGTTCGGCGAAGAACGGGCGCAGCTCGGGGGGCGTGGGGTCGTCGCCGGTCCAGTCCTTGGGCGGGTGGATCGAGACGTCCGCGCCGATCCCCGCCGCGCGCGCGGCGCGCGCCGGGTCGGCCGTCCACTCCAGCACCGCCGCGCCGCTGGTGTACCCGGCACCGAAGGCGACGAAGACGAGCCGGTCGCCCGGCTGCACGCGCCCGCGCTCGATCGCCTCGGAGAGCGCGATCGGCACCGACGCCGCCGACGTGTTGCCGTAGCGGTCGACGTTGACGTAGACGCGCGACATGTCCAGGCCGAGCTGCTTGGCCACCGACTCGATGATCCGGAGGTTGGCCTGGTGCGGCACGAAGAGGGCGATGTCGTCGGTGGTGAGTCCGGCCCGCCCGAGGGCAGTGACCGCCGACCGGGCGAGCGTCCGCGTGGCGTACTTGTACGTCTCGCGGCCGTCCATCCGGATGAAGTGGGCGCGCTGCTCCACCGTGCCGGCCGTGACCGGGTTCCGGTTGCCGCCCGCGGGGATCCAGATGTTATAGGCGCCGTTCGGGTCGACCGTCAGTTCGAAGCCGAGCAGCCCGCCGCCGGCCTCCTCGGAGGCGCGCAGGACCACCGCGCCGGCACCGTCGCCGAACAGCACGCACGTGTTGCGGTCGGTGAAGTCGCAGACGCGCGAGAGCGCCTCGGCGCCGATCACCAGCACGGTGCGGTACATCCCGCTGGTGATGTAGGCGTGCGCGGCGGTGAGCCCGTAGACCCAGCCGGAGCAGGCCGCCGCGAGGTCCATGGCCGCGGCCCGCTCGGCGCCGATCGCCTCCTTGACCAGGGCGGCGGTGGACGGGAACTGGTAGTCGGAGGTGACCGTGGCCACCAGGATCATGTCGACGTCGGCCGGATCGACGTCGGCCACCGCCAGGGCGCGCCGCGCGGCGACCGAGGCCATGGTGGCCGTCGACTCCCACGGCGCGGCGACGCGGCGCTCCCGGATGCCCGTGCGGGTCTGGATCCACTCGTCGGACGTATCGACCAGCCGCTCCAGGTCGGCGTTGGTGAGGACGCGCGTCGGGGCGTAGTAGCCCCAACCTTCGATGCGTGCACTGCGTGGCTGCATGACTCCCTCGCTCCGGTCAGGCTGGCTGGATCTCGATCAGCGGTTGCTTCGCCCGCACCAGCGCGCCATCGGTGGCGTGCATGCGGACCACGCGACCCGCGGCGTCGCTCTTGATCTCGTTGAACAGTTTCATGGCCTCGATCAGGCCGATCACCTGGCCCGCCACGATCTCGGCGCCGACCTTGACGTAGGGGGCGGCACCCGGCGACGGCGCGCTGTAGAAGATGCCGGTGAGCGGCGCGAGGACGGCGTGCGTGGCCGGCCCGGCCTCCGCGGCCTCGCCGTCGGCACCCGGCTGGCCCGGCTGGCCCGTGGTGCCCAACCCGGCGCGGCCCGTGCCGGCCCGGTCACCCGGCGCCACGATGTGCGTCCCGGTCGGGCCCCTCCCCTCGCCCGGGTGCCGCCCCGCATCCGTGCCGGTCGCGCCGGCGCCGTGCGAGATGGACCCGTGGCCGCCCGGGCCGTAGGCGGCACCGGACGCGGGATCGGCCGCTCCGTCGACCAC
>JAJYDP010000332.1:0-5277 GCA_021777365.1 Chloroflexota bacterium
CCGCGCGCGTTCGGCGATTCCCAGTAGCGCCGCCACACGGCCGACTGGTACATTCGACCTATGGGCACCGGTCCGCCGAGCCTGCAGGATCGCCGAAGGCGTCGCGCCGCCTGGCTGGCGGCGCCGCTGCGGCGTGGATGGCCGCAGCAGACGCGACCATGAGAGGGAGCCAGGAGTCCGCGCCATGAGCATCCGCAGCGGTTTCCCGCGTCACGTGTCGGGCGCCACGCGGGCAGGCGCCCTTCTTGCCGGCATCGTGCTGGCGGTCGAGCTCGCCGCCCCGTCGGTCGTCCAGGCGAGCGGCGCCACCGTCACCATCGACAAGAACTTCCTCCCCTCCCCCGTGACCATCTACGTCGGCCAGACGGTGACCTGGGTGAACCGGGACACGGTCGATCACTGGGTCTGGCCGGACCGCGGCGGCTTCACCGCCAGCCCCACGATCCCGCCCGGTCGCACGTACACCGCCACGTTCCGCGAGGCCGGCACGTTCGGATACCACGACGCGCTGTACACGTTCATGACCGGCAGCGTCATCGTGAAGGCCGGCTCACCCCCGACTCCGAAGCCCACGCCGAAGCCCACCCCCCGCCCGACGCCCCGGCCCACGTCCCAACCCGTTGCCCGGGCCACGGCGACGCCGGCCGCCACCGCGAAGAAGACACCGAAACCCACTGCCTCGCCAACGGCCCCGGTTCCGGCGGCCGCCGGTGCGGGCGCCAGCGGCAGCCCCGGCGCGTCGGGTGGGCCATCGGCCAGCGGACCGGGCGTGCCGGCAGGTGCCGGCACCACCTCGAGCACCGGCGGATCGGGCTCGCCTCTCGACATGCTGCTGCCGATCATCGCCATCCTGGTGCTGACCGCGCTCGCGTTCGTCGGCGGCAGCATGTTCCAGGCGTGGCGCCGTCGACGAGCTGAAGACCCGTTCGACGCGCCCGACCCGGTGGTCACGACGTCCGTGCCACCGGTTCCCGACGTGACGGTGGTGGACATTCCAACCCTGAGGCCTCCTGCCGCAGACGCGCCCCGCGCGCCCTGGCTCGACCGCGCCGCCAGGCAGCGCGGCGTCCGTGGCGGCGGCCCCGCCCGGGGCGACGACTTCGACGAGGACGAGCGCCGCTACTGACCCGCGGCGGAGCTGCCACAGGCCAGCGGCGGGCTACCCGGCGTCCGCGAACGCGAGCCCGCCGATCGCGATGATCGCGGCCACGGCGGTCAGGAGGCCGCCCGAGCGGGAGCTTCCGGACCCGTGCCTCGCCGCACGTGCGGGCAGCGGTGCCGATTCGGGCGCCGGAGTGGACGCAGACGCTCGAGTGGACGCGGGCGCCGGGGTCTCGTTGGGTTCCGGGACGCCAGGGTAATCGATCATCGGAGCGTTCCCTTTCATTCGTAGCGCAGGGCGACGACGGGGTCGAGACGGGCGGCCTGGCTGGCCGGCCAGACACCGAAGATGACCCCGACGATCAGACTGAAGACGACCGGGACGGCGATGGTGAGCGGGTTGAACGCAATCGCCCAGCCGGCGAGCAGCGCGATCACGACCGAGACGGCCACGCCGACCACGATGCCGATCAGGCCACCGGCCAGCGACAGCACCAGCGCCTCGATCAGGAACTGGAGCATGACGTCGCGACCGCGCGCGCCGATCGCCTTGCGGATGCCGATCTCGCGGGTCCGTTCCCGGACCGAGACCAGCATGATGTTCATGATCCCGATGCCGCCCACGATCAGCGAGATCGAGGCGATCCCGGCCAGGAGCACCGTCAGCAGCGTGCTGACGGACGACGCCGTGGAGAGCAGCTGCGACTGGTCCTGGATGGTGAAGTCGTCTGTGCCGCCCGCCGCGATGTCGTGCCGCTGCTCGAGCAGGGCGGTGATCTCGGACTTGACGGTCTCCATCTGCTTCGCCGATGCGACGCTCACGCCCACCGACCGGATGCTGCTGGTGCCCACGAACAGGGTGCGCGCGGTGCTGAGCGGGATCAGCACCTCGTCGTCCGGGCTCTGGAAGCCGCTGCCACCCTTGGCCTGCATGATCCCGATGACGCGGAATGGGTACCCGCCGATGGTGATGTCGGTGTCGATCGCCGAGGCGCCCAGCCCGAGGTTCTCGGCGGTGGTGGCGCCGAGGACCGCGACCCGGAGCGTGTTGTCCTCGCTGGCCTGGTTCAGGAACGATCCCTGCCAGATCTCGTACGCCCGGACCAGCAGGTAGTCCGGACTGGTGCCGATGACGGTCGCCGTCTCGTTCTCGCTCCCGGCGACGACCAGCGCCTGGGTGGAGAGCTCGGGCGCGACCCCCGCGACCCCCGCGAGCTTCGAGATCGCCGTCGCGTCGTCGATGGTCAGCGTGGTGGCCGAACCGAAGGCGCCCCGGGTGGCCCCGCTGACCGAACCGCCCGCGTTGACCGTGAGCAGGTTCGTGCCGAGGCCCTCGAGGCGGCTGTTGATGCCCGAGGTGGCGCCCTGCGCGACGGAGACCAGCGCGACCACCGACGCGACGCCGATGATGATGCCGAGCATGGTCAGCGCGGTGCGCAGCTTGCCGGTCCCGAGCCTGGAGATCGAGAGCGCGAACAGGTCGAACAGCCTCATGCCGCGATCCTCCCGTCCCGAATGTGCACCTGGCGGCTGGCCGCGGCGGCCACGTCCGGGTCGTGGGTGATCAGCACGATGGTGCGGCCCGTCTCGTGGAGCTCGTGGAACAGCTCGATGACCTCCGCGCCGGCGTGGCTGTCCAGGTTGCCGGTGGGCTCGTCGGCGAGGAGGATCGCGGGGTCCGTGACGAGTGCCCGGGCGATCCCGACCCGCTGCTGCTGGCCGCCGGAGAGCTCGGCCGGCTCGTGATCGAGACGTTCCCCGAGCCCGAGGCGCTCCAGCATGGCCTTCGCCCGGGCCATCCGTTCACGGTGCCCCACGCCCTGGTACGCCAGCGGCGCGGCCACGTTCTCGAGCGCGCTGGTGCGGGGCAGCAGGTTGTAGGACTGGAACACGAAGCCGATCGACCGGCTCCGCAGGGCCGCCAGCCCAGCGTCGTCGAGCTCGTCGATCGGAGAGCCATCCAGGATGTAGCGGCCCCCCGTCGGCCGGTCCAGGCAGCCCAGGATGTTCATCATCGTGGACTTGCCCGAGCCGGACGGCCCGATGATCGCCAGGAACTCGCCGCGCTCCACGCGCAGGTCGACCTCCTCGAGTGCGGGCACCACGACCCGGCCCGTGTCGTACACGCGCGAGACGCCCCGAAGCTCGATGATCGCGTCCGAACCGTCCCGGCCGCCGCCGCCGAGTGGCGCCGTTCCGGCGAGGAGATCCGCCGCCTGGCGGCGTGCGCGCAGGCCGATCATGGCTGGCCTCCCGGCCCGCCGGCCGGCGGGCCACCCGCCGCGCCACCCGCGATGCCGCCCAGACTGTTCAACCCGCCCGCCGAGTTGGAGCTCGAGCTGGAGCTGGTCGACGTCTTCGCGGTGCTGGACCCGGTCACCACCTTCTCGCCGGCGGTCAGGCCGCTCTGGATCTCGGCCATGGAGCTGGTGACCAGCCCGACCTTGACCGAGACCGTCTTCGTCGCGCCGGTGGAGTCGACCACCTGGACCGTGTAGTTGCCGGTCGAACCGGAGAGCGCGGTGGAGGGCACGGCGATCACGCCGGTGGCCTCGGCCGTGGTGACGGCCACGCTGGCCGACATGCCGGAACGCACCTTCGCCGGCGGATCCTGCAGCGAGACCGTGACGTCGTAGGTGACCACGCTGCTGCTGCTCGACGAGGTGGAGCTGGTCGGGGCGATCTCGGTGACCGTGCCCTGCACCGTCGAGCTGGTGGCGCTGATGGTGACCGTGGCCGCCTGGCCCACCTCGAGGCTCGCCACGTTGCTCTCGGTGAACGCCGCGATCACCTGCAACGAGCTGGTCTGCATCTCGATGGCGTACCCGGACGGCGCCAGGGCGCCCGCGCGCACGTTGACCGCGGTGACGACTCCGTCGTCGGGGGAAGTGATGGACGCCAGGTCCAGGGTCTTCCGGGCCGAGGCCACGGCCACCTCCGCACTCGCGACCGCCGCCTTGTCGGCGGCGATCACGTCGGCGGTGCTGGGACCGACCTTCTCCTGGTACGCGAGCTGTGCGGCGGCGAGCGACTGCTGCGCCTGGGTCAGGCTGTCGCTCTCCTGGATCGCCGCGGCGGCCTGCTTCTGCTTCGCCGATGCGAGGTTCTGCTCGGCCGTCTGCACCGCCTGCTGGGCGGTGGTGGCGGCGCTCGAGGACGGCGTCTTCGTCGACTCGTAGTTGCGCTGCGCGGTGGCGAGGGCCGCCTGCGCGGCCGTGACCTGCGTGGCGGCCTGTTGCTCGGCGGCCGCGATCTTGAGCTTCGTCGCATCCAGGTTCGTGACCGCATTGGTGACGGCCTGCTGCGCCGACTGGATGCCGGAGACGCCCACGGCGTTCAGGTACTGGAGCTGGGCCGTCTGCACGGCCTCCTGAGCCTGCTCCAGCGTGATCTGGTCCTGCGCGACGGTGCTGGCCTGGTTCTGCTGGGCGGTCTGCAGGTTGAGCTGGGCGGTGTCGACGGCGTCCTGCGCAGATGCGAGCTCGTCGGCCGTCGGGCCAGCCATGACGGTGGCCAGCTGCGCCTTCGCGCCGGCGAGCGCCTGTTCGGCTGACTGCAGGGAGAGCGCGTTCTGGTCGGCCGTGATCGACCTGTTGTGGTTCGCCGCCACCAGTGCCTGGTTGGCCTGCGCGACCGTCTGCTGGGCCGACGCGATGGTGGTGGCCGAGGCGTGGCCGGTAGCGACGGCGAGGGTGGCCTCCGCCGATGCCAGGTTGGCCTTCGCGATGGCCAGCTGGACGCCGGCGTCGGTGGTGTCGGCGGCAGCGAGCACCTGGCCCTTCGTGACGGTGTCGCCGACCTTCACGCCCACCGTCTTCACCAGCCACGTCGTGCTGGTGGAGCTGCTGCTGGAGCTCGACGAACCGGTGCTCGCGGTGCTCGAGGCGGAGGTCGAGCCGCTGGTGAGGTCCGGGTCGCTCCCGAAGCTCAGCCCATACACGGCCGTCGCAGATACGTTGCCTGTCGCGACGACCTGCGCCGTCACGTTGGTCCGGGCGACCGTGGCGGTGAGCACCTGCGCGGTGGCCCCCTTCGACAGGCCCGGTCCGAACACGGCGAATCCTGCGGCGCCCGCACCCACGGCGATCATCAGTGCCGCCCCGATCACTCTGCGTTTCATCGAATGTCCCTTCTCGTCGTTCCTGCGTGCCTCGCCGTGCACCCGGCCGGGCGGCC
>JAJYDP010000332.1:5287-5925 GCA_021777365.1 Chloroflexota bacterium
CACCGAATCCCCATGGGCGCGGGATGCTGGGCGGGACGCTTGCGCAGCGAGGGCCGGATTCGCCGGGCGGGGGCGCGGTCCGCGTGTCCGGGGCCGGCTGCGTGTTCATGCGCGCCAGTCTCGGACCGGGCACCTTGCGGAAGGGTTACGACGCAACGGCGCGCAACTGCCGCTGGGGCGCTGCGTCAGCCGGCCAGGGCGGTCGGGTCCAGCCGACGAATCTCCCGGACGTCATCGAAGCCACGATCGGGGCTGACGATCGTCTCGATTCCCTCCTCCAGGCACGTCGCCACGTGCACAAGGTCGCGGGCGGCGAGCGACGGGTAGCGCTCCACGAGGTCGGGCATCCGGCGAACGACGCCGTTGGTGATCGGCAGCACCGGCTCGAACGCATCGAGCACGTCGCGCGCCATCGCCGTGCCGATGTCGGGACGCCGGATGGCCACGAACCGGTGGAGGATCTCCTGCACCACCTCCGCCGACGTCGTCGCGTCGAGCGCGCTCGCCGCCACGCGCTCGAGGATCGCCTGGCAGGGCAGACGCAGCGGGTGGTCGCGTCCGCCGGCGTACATGAAGACGGCCGTGTCGAGGAAGAACGTCACTCCTCGCCCGTCGCCCCACGGATGATCTCGGCCTTC
>JAJYDP010000333.1 GCA_021777365.1 Chloroflexota bacterium
TACTCCCGGTGGATCAGCAGCATCCCCGTCACGATGATCGGTATCAGCACCACCACCATCCAGGCGCCGGCCGCGAACTTCACGCTCGCGACCACCACCGCGACGACCCCGGTGAGCATCATGCCGAACGCGTTGATGCCGAGACGGGAGTGCCACCCGCGCCCGTGCTCGACGTACCAGTGCCTGACCATGCCGGCCTGGGAGATCGTGAAGCTCACGAAGACGCCGACGGAGTACAGCGGGATCAGGGCGGAGGTGTCGGCGTTGAACGCGATGAGCAGCACCGCCGCCACGGCCGCCAGCGCGAAGATCCCGGTGGAGAACGCCAGCCGGTCGCCGCGAAACGCGAACGCCCGCGGGAAGTAGTCGTCCTCTGCCAGGATCGACGCGAGTCTCGGGAACGCGTTGAAGCTGGTGTTGGAGGCCAGGATGAGGATGAGGGCGGCCGAGGCCTGGAACACGTAGAACATGGGTCCCGTGCCGACCGAGGCACGCGCGACGAGCGCCGGCACCGACTCCGTGGCGCCAGGCAGGATCCCGTACGACACGGCCACTGCGGTCACGCCGATGAAGATCAGGGCCAGGAGCCCGGCCATCATCATCAGGGTCCGTGCCGCGTTCTGCGCCTCGGGCGGCTTGAAGGCCGGGACGCCGTTCGCGATCGCCTCGGTCCCGGTCAGTGCCACGGAGCCGCTCGCGAAGGCGCGCAGGACGAGCAGGATGGTGAGTGCCTCGAACCCGCCCGCCGGCTGGTGGACCATCACGCTGGCCGCCTGGTACCCGGTGGCCGCGGGATCGTGCAGCACGACCGCCTTCAGCAGACCGGCGCCGACCACGAACAGCGCCGATCCGATGTAGATGTAGGTCGGGAGCGCGAAGATGTTCCCGGACTCACGCAGGCCGCGGAGGTTGCCCAGGAGGATCACGGCGATCGCGCCGACGCACACCTCGACGCGCACGGGGTACAGCCCCGGGAACGCCGAGTAGATCTGCTCGATGGCCGACGAGGTCGAGACCGCCACCGTCATGACGTAGTCGATCAGCAGCGCGGCGGCCGCGATCAGCGCGAAGATCTTGGGCAGATTCGCGCTGCCGACCGCGTATGCGCCGCCGCCCGACGGGTACGCATAGCCGATCTGCCGGTAGCTGGTCGCCACGATCGCCAGGAGCGCCGCGATGGCAATGGCTATGGGCAGCGTGAGCGACAGCGCGGCGACGCCGGCCAGCACCAGGATGTTGAGGATCTCCTCCGACGCGTAGGCGCTCGACGAGATGGCGTCGGAGCTGAGGATCGCCAGCGCCTTCTTCTTGCTGAGTCGCTCCTCGATCTCCTGCTCGGTCGCCAGGGGGGCGCCGATCAGGGTGCGACGGACTCGCGCGTAGGCCCGGCCGAGCTCCGTCGTGGGGGCCTCGGCCTTCGGCTTGGCGCGCACGATTCCGGGCCCCGCGTACCGGAAGTACTCAGCCTGCGGGCGCGCGACGCGAACGCGCTTGTCGCCGAGCTTCCGGCCCCGCAACGGGCCCGACGAACCGGCGACCTTGCCTCCCTCCCCTCCCTTTTCGTCCAGCTTGCGCCCTCCTCAGAGCCCCAGCTCGAGGCGATCGATGAGTCGCTGGGGGAGGCCGGCGTGCCGCATCGCCTGCTGCGTGACGGCGATGGCGTAGGTGGCCCGCCGCCAGGTGATGGTGCCGGCCGTCGTGTCAAGGAGGGCGCCGGACGCGCGCGGATCGCCGTCCCTGGGCTGGCCGACGCCGCCGGGGTTGACGATGGCGCGCCGGCCGTCGAGCTGCAGGGTGGTCCCGTCGCGTGGCGCGATCACCTCGATTCGTCCGTCGGTCTCGCGAAACGCCAGCGGCACGTGCGTGTGTCCCACCAGGCAGTACGGCGTCTCGAACGCCTCGAAGTTGGCGCGCGCCAGGGACGTGGAGTACAGGTACTCCCACAGCGGGTCGCGTGGCGAGCCGTGGGCCAGCGTGAAGTCCCCGGCGACGCGGGTGTGCGGGTTCGCGGTGAGCCAGCGGCTCGCACCGTCCGTCAGCTGCCGTGCCGCCCACTCGACCGCGACGCGGGCGGCGTCGTTGAACCACTCGGTGTCGATCTCGCCGAGCGCGGCGGCGTCGTGGTTGCCTCGCACCCCCAGCGCGCCCTCCGCCTCCAGCCGCGCCACGACCTCGACCGGAGCGGGTCCGTAGCCCACGACATCGCCCAGGTGCCAGACGGCGTCGAAGGGCGACAGGGCCTGGAGGATGGCGTCGAGGGCGGCGAGGTTCCCGTGGATGTCCGAGATCAGCGCGACGCGCATCCGCTCAGGGTAGCAGGCGACGCCTGCCGGGAGCCGTTCGGGGCCACCGTTCTGGCGTCGCGCGCCGCTTCACCACGAACACGAGGCGGTGGTCCATGAGCCCCGCCAGCGCGACCGGCTCGACCACCGGTGTCGGGTCCGCCCCCAGCTCCTCGAGCAGCGGCAAGGCAGCCTCGATCTCGGCGGTGAACGCTCCGTCCCCGCCATCGCGCTTCCAGGCCACGAAGATGCCGCCGGGTCGCAGCAATGGCAGCGCGAGCTCGACCAGCAGCGGCAGGGCGGCCACCGCGCGCGCGGTGACGATCTCCCAGCGGCCACGGTGGTCCGGACTCCTCCCGAGCTCCTCCGCGCGTGCCCTGACCACCCGCACCCGCGGAGGCTCCTCCCCGCGCAACTCGCAGGCCAGCCCGGCCGCCGTCGCGACCGCCTCCAGGAACGCCGCCTTGCGCGCCACCGAGTCGACCAGCGCCACCTGCGCGACCGGGATCGCCAGGGCGACGGGCAGCCCGGGATAGCCGGCGCCGCTTCCGAGATCCAGCAGGCCCACCGGGCGGCGGGGTGGACGGCGGGCCGCGAGCCGGTCGAGGAGCAGTGGCACGGCCGCCAGGCTGTCGGCGACGTGCTCCAGCGCGATCCCCTCGGGATCCCGAATCGCGGTGAGGTTCACGAATGGGCTCCAGGCGAGCAGCAGGCGAGCCTGCGCCTCGATTCCGGCCCGCATGCCCGGCGTCAGGTCCAGCGCCAGGGCGTCCAGCGCGCGTTCGAGCACCGCCTCGAACGCCGGGCCCGTGGGGGCCAGGGCCGCCGCGTCCACCGGCAGCCGGGACCGGGCGGCTCCACCCGGGGACCGTGCGGCGTCTTCGGGCGCGGGGGGACCGTCAGGTGGCAGCGACGCCGGAAGAGAACGGTCCGAATCCGTTCCGCGTCCCCTCCAGGGCGCATCCCGGACGGCGGACGGCTCGACCCTCCGGCGTCGCGAGTTCGAAGGCACCTCCCAGCCTTTCAGTCTTCCGCCGCTCGCCCGGTCCTCCGGCCGATCTCCCGACCTGCCTGCGAGCCGCGTTACCGTACTCGGCCTCCGGTGCAGCCGCGAGTCTCGGTCCGGGCACGCCGCGAATCAAGGGGGTTATCCACGAACCGCGAGACGCCCGGCCGATTGTGGACAAGTCGGGCGACCCGGAAGCGGCGGGCCGCGCCCGATGTGGAGCGGTGCGCCACGCGGTGCCGGGGCCGCCAGCGCCGGGGGGCGCCGGGCTGCGGTGCCGAGTTACGGCTGCGCGCCCGCGTCGACCTGGACGGCCTCCTCCTGCGCGATTGCCTCCGCGAGCGCGGCGGCGACGAGCGCCGGCGCGGTGCCCTCGGCGGCGGGCAACGCGACCACGAATGCCGACCCGGAACCGGGCACGGACGCGACGTCGAGATCGCCCCCCATCCGGCGCGCCAGGTCGCGCGCGATCGGCAGCCCGAGTCCGGTTCCCACGATCCGCTCCGCTCCGGTGGCACGATGGAACGGCTCGAAGATCAGCGAGCGCTCGTCCGGCGGCACTCCGGGTCCCTGGTCGCGCACCGTGTAGATCGCCACGGGACCGTCGAAGCGCAGCGAGAGCGCGACTCTGCTCGAGGGTGGAGAGAACTTGATGGCGTTGCCCAGCAGGTTCACCAGGATCTGCTGGACCCGCCGCCGATCGGCATGAACCGTGCGGAGCCGCGAGGGCAGCGCGGTTTCCAGGGCGATGTCGCGCTCCATCCCCAGCGGCGACAGGTCGTGCATCGCAGATTGCGCCACTTCGGTGCCGGAGAAGGGCGAGGAGGACAGGTGGAGCTGTCCTGCGTCCAGCCTGCTGAGCTCGAGCAGGTCGGCCACGAGCGTGGCCATGCCGGCGACGAGGTCGCGCGCGCGGTCCAGGAACTCGTCATCCGGGACGTGCCCGTCCGTTCGTCCCTCCGGCGACCCGTCCTCGGCGTCCGGGGCGGCCGGATGGTGGTGCTGTGCGGAAGCCACGAGGTCCAGGTAGCCGCCCAGCGAGGCGAGCGGCGTCCGAAGCTCGTGGGCCACGACGCTCACGAAGCGCCGCCGCTCCGCGTCCGCTCGCCGGAGGTCCGCGAGCTCGCGCTCGGCCTCGCGGTGGCGGACCAGCCACGCCGCGATGGTGCCGGCCGGGCTCGACAGCGAGGGCGGGAACTGCCGCTCGAGCCTCGCCGCGGCGCGCGCCGAGCGGAACGCGAAGGCGATCGCTACGCGCCCGCGGCCCGGCAGCGCGACCCACCGTCGGTGAACCTCGTCCGCGCCAGTCCCCGCGCCAGTCCCCGCGCCAGTCCCCGCGCCAGTCCCCGCCGTGGTCCCCGCCCTGGCCCCCGCCTTGATCCCCGCGCCGTCCCCGCCAGTTCTCCGCGCGACCGTGACGAACGTGGCCGCGAGCGGTGCCCGTCCCCGCGCGCCGTGCGGCGCGGTCGCCTCGAGCCACGTCGCCAGTTCAGGCGTGCCGCCCGCGGGCTCCCCGGCATCGGCCCGCGCGATCACGATGCGACGCCCTCGGTACTCGATCGCCACGGCCGCGTCCGCGGCCCCCGAAGTCCCGGCGATGAGCCCGAGCAGATCGCCGATCCCGGTGTCGTGGTCGCCATCGCGGGAGGCAAGCGCGACGGCGCGGGCGAGGAAGCGTGCCGCCCGGGAGTCCGTGCCGGCGCCCGCGGCGCGCGCGGATACAGGTGCCCCGCCCCGCCCTGGCGCGCGGTCCCGCTCGGGCGGGTCGGTGACGGGCGCGTCGCCGACTACCGGCGCCACCGCGCTATCCCTGTTCCGGGGCGGGACGCGCGGCTCGGACCGGGCGGCCGAGAGTCCGTCGCACCACGTCCATGACTTCCTCAGTGTAGGCCGTCGCGTCCCCGGTCTCGACCGCGGTACGCAGGCAGCCGGCCACGTGATCCTCCAGCACCAGCAGCGACACCGCGTCTACCGCCGCCCGGAGCGCCGCCGTCTGCTGCAGGATGTCGATACAGTACTCGTCTCGCTCGATCATCCGCGCGATCCCGCGCACCTGGCCCTCGAGGCGGGAGAGCCTGCGCAACAGCTGCTGTCGATCCTTGTCGTAGCTGTGCCGGAAGTGCGGGTTGGCCGCCTCGCCGATCTCCCGGCGAGCCGCCGCGCCCGCCTCGGGCGCCTGTTGGTCCAGTTCGTCGCTCACGTGGCCTCCGTCCGGCCAGATCGGCCGGGGCCGCCGACGAGGTCGCGGCGGCAATCGGGATACTCCCCGGGAGTGTACCAGCGGCGTCGCTCCCCGGATATGCCGCGTGGCGCCGCATCCGGGCGCGACCGGGTAGACTTGCGCCCAATGCAGGCCGATCGCGTGACCGAGCCGGTGTCCTTTGCCCACGCGAGTGAGGCTGAGCTGGCGCGGATCCTCGACTACTACGGGATTGCCTGGGAGTACGAGCCGTACGCGTTCCCGATCCTCTGGAACCTCGACGGTGCCGTCGTCGAGAGCTTCGCGCCCGACTTCTACCTGGCCGACCTCGGCCTGTACATCGAACTCACCACGCTCAAGCAGAGCCTGGTCCGCAAGAAGAACCGCAAGCTGCGGCGTCTCCGGGAGCTCTACCCGGACGTGCAGATCAAGCTGTT
>JAJYDP010000334.1 GCA_021777365.1 Chloroflexota bacterium
GTTGCCGCGTCCGTCGAAGGCACGCGTGGGAACGCCGTGGAAGTCGCGGATGCGGGGCAGCGCCAGCTGGGTCAGCCGCTCCAGGAAGTCCCACATGCGCTCGCCGCGCAGCGTCACCTTCGCACCGATCGCGTTGCCGGTCCGCAGGCGGAACTGCGCGATGGAGCGCTTTGCCCGCGTGACGATCGGCTTCTGGCCGGTGATGGCGGTCAGGTCCGCCACCGCCGCGTCGAGCGCCTTGGCGTTCTGGAGCGCCTCGCCGAGCCCGATGTTGACCACGACCTTCTCGAGACGTGGCACCTGCATCGGGTTGGCGTAGGAGAACTCCTTCTGCAGGGCGGGCACCACGTCCTCGTGGTAGCGCCGCCGGAGCTCGCTCATGACTTCACCTCGCGCGCCAGCGGCTCGCCGCAGCGGGCGCACACGCGCACGCTCGCGCCGGTGCCCAGCGCCGCGTGGCGCACCCGGGTCGGCTGCCCGCAGGACGGGCAGACGACCATCACGTTGCTGATGGCCAGGGGCATCGTCTTGTCGAGGATGCCGCCCTGCTGGATCTGCGGCGCGGATTCCGTGCGGCCCTGGATGGTGCGCGGCTTGGTGTGCCGCTTGGAGACGTTGATCCCACCCACGATCACGCGGTCCGGGCGGACCACCCGGTCGACCGTGCCGTGCTTGCCGGCGTCCTTGCCGGTGAGCACCACCACCTGGTCGCCCTTGCGGATCTCTGGGACCTTCGTGAAATGCTTGACGACCTCGCCCGGCATGACTACAGCACCTCCGGGGCGAGCGAGACGATCTTCATGTAGTTCCGGTCCCGCAGCTCGCGCGCGACGGGGCCGAAGATCCGGGTGCCGCGCGGGTTGCCCTGGTTGTTGATCAGGACGGCCGCGTTCTCGTCGAACCGGATGTAGCTGCCGTCGGGGCGGCCGTACTCCTTGACCGTGCGGACCACCACGGCGCGCACCACGTCACCCTTCTTGACGGCGGCGTTGGGGATCGCCTGCTTGACGCTGGCGATGATCACGTCGCCGACCTCGGCGGTGGTCTTGCGGGAGCGCCCCATGATGCGGATGCACTGGATGGTCCGGGCGCCGGTGTTGTCGGCCACCTTGAGCCGGCTGTACTGCTGGATCATGCGGGCACCCCTCCGGCCGGGGTCTCCTCATGCCGGCCCGGGTGCGCAGCGCCGTGGATCGCCTGGGAGGTGGACACCTCCTCGGTGACGACCTCCCCGGTCGGCTCGCTCGCCCGCTGCACGATCTCGACCAGCCGCCAGCGCTTGGTGGCGCTGAGGGGCCGCGATTCCACGATGCGCACCGTGTCGCCGATGCGGGCCTCGTTGTGCTCGTCGTGCGCCTTGAACTTGGTGGTCAGCCGCACCACGCGCTTGTAGAGCGGGTGTCGCGAGAGCCGCTCCACGGAGACCACGATCGTCTTGTCCATCTTGTCGGAGACGACCCGCCCGACCTTGGTCTTCCGCTGCCCTTCCACCTTCACTCCGCTCATCGTCCGGCCTCCGCGGTCGCCCGGCCGAGGCGGCGCTCGGTCTGGACGGTCAGGATGCGGGCGATCCGCTTCCGCGTGGTCCGGATCTGGTTGTAGTCGCTCAGCTGGCGGGTGGCCAGCTGGAACCGCAGGTCGTACAGGTTGCGGCGTGCCGCGGCCAGCTCGGACTCGAGCTCGCCGTCAGAGAGCGCGCGGACCTCATCGATGTCCATCGACGACGCCCTCCTTGACCACGAACTTCACGTTGACGGGGAGCTTGTGGCCCGCCAGCCGCATGGCCTCCTGGGCCTCCTCGACCGGCACGCCGGCCAGCTCGAAGAGGATCCGGCCGGGCTTCACCACGGCGATCCAGTGATCGGGCGCGCCCTTGCCGGAACCCATCCGGGTCTCGGCCGGCTTCTTGGTGACCGGCTTGTCCGGGAAGATCCGGATCCAGACCTTGCCACCGCGCTTGACCGACCGCGTCATCGCGCGGCGAGCTGCCTCGATCTGCCGGCTGGTGATCCAGGCCGGCTCCTCGGTCATCAGCCCGTACTCGCCGAAGGCGATGGTGCTGCCGCCCTTGGCGGGACCGCTCATGCGGCCGCGCATGACCCGCCGGTGCTTGACTCGCTTCGGAAGCAGCATCGCCCTATGCCCCCGCCACCGCGGCCTCGCGGGGCGCCTGGCGCTCCGGGATGATGTCGCCCCGGTAGACCCAGACCTTGACCCCGATGCGGCCATAGGTGGTGTGCGCGTGCACCTGTCCGTAGCTGATGTCGGCGCGCAGCGTGCCGAGCGGGATGCGACCCTCGCGCTCCCACTCGCGTCGCGCCATCTCCGCGCCGCCCAGCCGGCCGGCCACGGCGATCCGGACGCCCTTGGCGCCCGCCTTCATGGTCCGCTGCACGGACTGCTTCATCGCCTTCTTGAAGGCGATGCGGCGGGACAGCTGCTGGGCGATGTTGGCGGCCACGAGCTGGGCGTCGAGCTCCGGCTGGCGGATCTCCTTGATCTCCAGCTTGACCTTGCGGCTGGAGATCCGGCCGATCTGCTGGCGGAGCGCCTCCACGTTGGCGCCGCCCTTGCCGATCACGATCCCCGGCTTGGCCGTGTGGATGGTGACCGTCACGTGGTTGATGCCGCGCTCGATCTCGACGTGGCTGACGCTCGCGTTGGCGAGCCGCCGGTCGATCAGGTCGCGGATCGCGAAGTCCTCCTTGAGGAGATCCGCGTACCCCTTGCCGGCATACCAGTTCGCCGTCCAGCCGCGCGAGACGCCGATCCGGAAGCCGTAGGGATGGACCTTGTGACCCAACCTACGCCTCCTTGCTCTCGACGACCACGGTGATGTGGGTCATCGGCTTGTGGATGGGGAAGGCGCGCCCCTGGGCGCGCGGGTGCCAGCGCTTGATGGTGGGACCCTCGTCGGCCCGCGCCTCCGCGACGACCAGGTCGTCGGGGGCGAGGTGGTGGTTGTTCTCCGCGTTCGCGGCGGCGCTCTTGAGCACCCTCGCGACGTCCCGCGCCGCGCCCTGCGGCATGAACTGCAGGATCGCGGCGGCCTCGCCCACGGGGCGACCCACGATCGCCTGGGTGACGAGGCGCGTCTTCCTCGTGGAGCGGCGGATGTACTTGGCGGTGGCGGCGACTCGCACGGCTCGCTCCTACTTCAGCGCCGTCGAGCGCTCGGTGTGCTTGCCGTGCCCGCGGAAGGTCCGCGTGGGCGCGAACTCGCCCAGCCGATGGCCGACCATGTTCTCGGTCACGTAGACCGGGATGTGCTTGCGCCCGTTGTAGACGGCGACGGTGTGCCCGACGAAGTCGGGGAAGATCACGCTCGCACGAGACCAGGTCTTGAGCACCCGCTTCTCGTTGCGCCGGTTCATCTCCTGGATGCGGCCGAGGAGACGCGCCTCTACGAACGGCCCCTTCTTGACTGACCGCGACATCAGCGACCTCCTTTCGGCCTAGCTCTTGCGGTGCCGGGACCGCACGATCAGGCGGCCCGTCAGCTTGTTGCGCCGTGTCCGCAGGCCCATGGCGGGCTTGCCCCACGGCGTCTTGGGGGGCATGCCGGTCGGCGACTTGCCTTCGCCGCCGCCGTGCGGGTGCTCCCGGGGGTTCATCACCACGCCGCGCACCTCGGGGCGCAGCCCCATGTGGCGCGCGCGGCCGGCCTTGCCCAGGCTCTGGTTCTCGTGGTCCAGATTGCCCACCTGGCCCACGGTGGCGATGCACGCCAGCGGGATGCGGCGCATCTCGCCGGACGGGAGCCGCACCGTCCCCCACTCGCCCTCCTTGGCGAGGAGCTGGGCCGACGCGCCCGCGGACCGCACGATCTGGCCGCCCTTGCCGGGCACCAGCTCGATGTTGTGGACCGTGGTGCCGAGCGGGATGTCCGCCAGCGGCAGGGCGTTCCCCACGCGGGCCTCGACTCCGGGGCCACTGACGACGACGTCGCCGACGCGGAGCCCGTTGGGGACGAGGATGTAGCGCTTCTCGCCGTCCCGGTAGTGCAGCAGGCCGATGCGGGCCGACCGGTTGGGGTCGTACTCGATGGTGGCCAGCCGGGCCGGCACGCCGTGCTTGTCGCGCTTGAAGTCGATGCGGCGGTAGTGCTGCTTCTCGCCGCCGCCGCGATGGCGCACGGAGAGGTGGCCCTGGTTGTTGCGCCCGCTGCCCCGCTTCTGGGGCTCGAGGAGCGGCTTGTAGGGCTCGTCGGTGGTGATCTCGGCGAACGTCGACCGGGTCATGAACCGCCGGCCGGCGGAGGTCGGCTTGTAGCTTCTCAGCGGCATCGCCTAGACCCCCTCGAAGAACTCGATCTTGTCGCCGGCGGAGACCGTGACCACGGCCTTGTGCCACGCGCTGGTGGAGCCCGTGACCCGCCCGCGCTTGGTGCCGCGCTGCTTCTCCTTGGCCTGCGTCGTCGACACGTTGACCGACAGGACGGTGACCTTGAAGAGCTCCTCCACCGCGCGCTTGATCTGCAGCTTGTTGGCGTCCGGATGGACCCGGAACGTGTACTTGTTCCGCTGCGTCAGGTCCATCGACTTCTCGCTGATGACCGGCCGGAGGATCACCTCGGCGCTCTGCAGCGTCATGCGTACACCTCCGACAGGGTGGCGATCGCGGGCTGCTCGATCAGCAGGACGTCGGCGTTCACCACGTCCACCACGTTGAGCGAGTCGGCCAGGATCACGTCCACCCCGGGCACGTTGCGTGCCGAGAGGGTGAGGCGCTGGTCCCGCGAGGGGGCCACCACCAGCACGCGGCCGGCGGCCCCGAGGGCGCCCAGGTACCCCACCAGCTCGCGCGTCCTGATCGCCTCCATGGCCAGGTCCTCGACCACGCGCACGGCGCCGTCGTCGTACTTGGCGGTGAGGGCGCCGAGCAGCGCGAGGCGCTTCATCTTGCGGGGCAGGCGCTGCTCGTAGCTCCGCGGATGCGGCCCGAAGACGGTGCCGCCGCCGGCGAAGTGGGGCGCGCGCCGGGAGCCCTGGCGGGCCCGGCCGGTCCCCTTCTGTCGGTACGGCTTCTTGCCACCGCCGGAGACCTCGCCGCGGGTTTTCGTGTCGTGGGTGCCCAGCCGGCGGCCGGCGAGCTGGGCCACCACCGCCTGGTGCAGCACCGCCGCGTTCACGGGCGCGGCGAAGAGCTCGTCCGGCAGCTCGACCGAGCCGGCCTCCTCGCCGGTCTTGCGGTACAGGGTGGTCTGCGGCATCGCGCTACGCCTTCCTGACCATGACGAGCGCGTTGGGCGCGCCCGGCACGGACCCCTTGACGAGCAGCAGGTTGCGCTCGGGGTCGGTGCGCACGACGGTCAGCTTCTTGATGGTCACCCGGTCATCGCCCAGGTGGCCGGCCATCCCCAGGCCGCGGTAGACGCGTCCGGGGGTCGTGCCGGCGCCGACGGAACCGGGCTGCCGGTGGGAGTCCGACCCGTGGGTCTCCGGGCCGCGGCGGAAGTGGTGCCGCTTCACGGTCCCGGCAAAGCCCTTGCCCTTGCTGACGCCGGTCACGTCGACCCGGTCGCCCGCGGCGAAGACCTCGTCCACGCGGAACTCCTGCCCCACGCGGTAGTCGTCCACGCGGTCCACCCGGAACTCGCGGACGTTCCGCACGCGGGGGAGGTCCCGCAGTTGACCGAGGCGCGGCTTGCTGAGGTGGCGCGCGGTGCCGGTCCCCAGTTGCACGGCGGCGTAGCCGTCGCGCTCGGGGGTCCGCACGAGCGTGACCGTGTTGGGCTCCACCACGAGGACGGAGACCGGGACGACCGTCCCGTCCTCGGCGAAGATCTGTGTCATGCCGGCCTTGCGGCCGAGAAGTCCGATGCTCATCTACATCTTGATCTCGATGTCGACTCCCGCGGCGAGCGAGAGACGCATCAGGGCGTCCACGGTCTTCGACGAAGGATCCAGGATGTCGATGAG
>JAJYDP010000335.1:0-2896 GCA_021777365.1 Chloroflexota bacterium
GAAGGCGCCGTCGGCATGCACCCCGAGGATCCGGTAGTGCTGGCAGACGTGGGCCCGGCCGGTGCGGCACTGGTAGCAGGTCCAGTCGACCAGGTGGGTCTCGGCGGCGACCCGCTGGCCGACCGCGACCCGCGTGACGCCCGCCCCGAGCTGCACGACCCGCCCCGCCATCTCGTGTCCGAAGATCCGGGGGGTCACCACGTTGGCGGCGGCCCAGGGGTCCCAGCGATCGATGTGGACGTCGGTGCCGCAGAGGCTGACGGCCTCCAGGCGGATCAGGACCTCGCCGGGCCCTGGCCTGGGGACTGGCACGTCCATGAGAACCTCGCCGGGCCCGGGCTCCTGCTTGACGAGCGCCCGCATGCGAGTGGCCACGGGTTCGCCGAGGGCCTGGTCTTCGACGGTGGATTCCGCCATGGGAAGTGCTGCTCCTTTCCCGCGAGCCGTCCCCTCGGCGGGTCGCGCTTCCGTGCCGTTCGCGCCAGCCTGCCCGCATGCGCTGGCCGGACGTTCGCGCCAGCCGGCCCGCATGCGCTGGCGGCTAGCCGAGCTCCGCCAGGATCGCCGCCGCGGGCGATCCGAGGGGCACGCTGCCGTCGTAGGCCACGACCGGGTTGTCGATCCGACCGATTCCGGCGACCTCCACGCTGGCCACGTCGCCCGGCACGAGGTACACGGGCGGGTTGCGCCAGACGCCCACGCCGGACGGCGTGCCGGTGGCGATGATGTCGCCGGGCTCCAGGGTCACGACCGCGCTGATGAACGCGATCAACGCCGGAACGCCGAAGATGAGGTCGCGCGTGCTGCCGTCCTGCATGAGCTGCGGCTCCGATCGCGGGGCCGTGCCATCTCGCGGGGCCGTGCCGTCTCGCGGGGCCGTGCGGTCGCCGGCGGTGCGCCAGGAGCGCACCCCGATCGCCGACACGTCGGGCAGCTCGTCGAGCGTGACCACCGCCGGGCCCATCGGCAGGAAGGTGTCCGACGACTTGGCCCGTACCCACTGGCCGTCGCCGTGGGCACCCGGCTTCACCGCGGGTTTCGAGCCCTGCAGGTCCCGCGCGGAGACGTCGTTCACCGCCGTCCAGCCCGCCACGTGCGCAAGCGCGAGGACCTCTGGCACGCGGTGCGCCCGGGTGCCGATCACCACCGCCAGCTCGGCCTCCAGGTCGAGCGCGTCGGTCACGTCGGGCCGCACGATGGCCCCACCGTCCCCCACGATCGTGTTCGCCCACTTCGCGAACAGGGTCGGTCGGTCGGGGATCGGCAGCCCCTGCTCCAGCACGTGCTCGCGGAAGTTGTGGCCCACGCAGACGATCTTGCTGGGCCGGTGGACCGGGGCCAGGAGTCGCGCGCTGGTCGCTGGGAGCAGGAACGGACCCGGGTCCGGCAGTCGGTCGAGCCCGGCACGCGTCGCGGTGAGCTGGGTGTCCGCCGCCAGGAACGCCGCCAGGTCGGCATCGTCGAGCGCGCGCGCCCGGTCCACGTCGTCGGTCACGCCGGGCAGGACGTCGAGCGGCAGGAGTCGGCCGCCGCGTCCGTCCGGGCCCGGGTCGAATTGCAGTCCGAGTCGCGGGCGGAGCGGGAGGTCCAGTCCCGTGCCCTCGGCGTTCTCGGACGGGTGGACCTCGCGAAAGCGGACGAAGCGCATGCGTCAGACCTCGTTGAACCAGGCGCGCGCCCGGCTCCCGCGCAGGCCCCGGAACAGGAGAAGCGCGAGGGCGGCGGCGAACAGGGCGCCGGCAAGGCCGGTGGCGAGCCCCAGAAACGGCACGAGGGGAATGGTGAGGGTTGCCAGTCCCTGGCTGAAGGCCCATGCGGCCTGCTTGCGTTGCAGTACGAGTGTGATCGTGAAGATGGTGTAGGCAAGGAGGAGCGCGGAAAGCAGTCCGACTCCGCTGACGGGGGCGTCGCCGGTCGCGAGGTTGACCACCGCCGGGAGCGTGATGCCGATCAGCGCGAGGATGATGAAGGCGTAGACCAGGAAGAGGCGTACGCCCGCCGGCATCTCGCGGATGGTCGAGATCATTGGCCGGATTCTGCCACGCTCGGTGGTGGGTGGCGGTGGGGCGATCAACCGCCGGGCGATCGGTCGCCGGATGGTGCGACGAGCGCGTGGGGTGGGTTTGCCGCCGGGCCGTTTGCCGCCGGGCCGTTTGCCGCCGGATGCACATCGGGGGAGCACGCTGGGGCGCAAACCTGCCAGATGCACATCGGGGGAACCGCGGACCGCCCGGATCCCGCGGGAACCCACCAGTTGCACGCCTGGGGAACGCGCGGCGGGTACGAACCCGCCGGCCGCTCCCCGGATGAGCACGCGGCAGGTGCCGGTCCGCATCCGCACCGCCCAACCCAGCCCCAACGAACACCGCCCGCACCGGAACCGCCTCCTGCCGCGGCCCCCATCGTGGCCTATCGCGGCCCATCGTGGCGGCGGACCCGGCGCGTGCTCCCGGGAGTGGCAACTGGCAGAAGGCTCAACCCGCTGAGCGGCAGAAGGCTCAACCCGCTGAACGGCCCGACCGGGTCGGCTCTGGCCCCGGCGAGAACAGGGGTAGCCCGAAAACGTTGCCCACGATCTCTTCGGAGGCGCTTCCTGGCTCTTGAGGGTGCGCTTGGCGATGGGCGGAGGGCTCCAGGCCGGCGAGCCTCTCGCGCAGGCGCTCCGGTGCCACGCGTCTGTAACATGCCGCACCGACGCGACTGCGGTATTGACATCCTGGCCGGGGCGTCTAAACTCGCGCTAAACCGGTTAAGTAAACCGAGCCAGCAGCCGGCAAACCGTATCACCGGCGGCAGCAACCAACCGGACCGGTGGCTGGCAGTCGCGGCTCGGACGGCAAGTGCGCCGGATCAGGCAGGCAGCGGCCCCATGACGAACACCCACCGGGGCGACCCG
>JAJYDP010000335.1:2906-5917 GCA_021777365.1 Chloroflexota bacterium
AGCGCGCCCCCGGCGTCCCCGCATCGCAGACGTCGCCCAGGTCGCGGGCGTCAGCAAGGCGTCCGTCTCGTTCGCCTTCAACAGCCCCGAGCGTCTCAGGGCCGAGACTGCCGACCGCATTCGCAGCGTCGCGGCCGAGATGGGGTACCGGCCGAACCCGGTCGCGCGCATGCTCTCCGCGCGGCGCACGATGACGATCGGGGTCCTGACCCCGCAGCCGCTCAGCCAGGTCTTCGCGAACCCCTTCTTCGCGTACTTCGCCGAGGGCGTGTCCGCCGTCACCGAGGAGCGCGGGTTCGGTCTGCTCCTGATCTCACCGCTTCGTGGGTCCCTCGCCCGGGCCCTCGACCACGCCACCGTCGACGGCGTCGTCGCGCTCGGGCTCGAGGAGACACACCCCGAGATCGAGGCTATCCGGCGGGCCGATCTGCCCATGGTCCTGGTGGACGCCCCGGCCTGGCCCGAGCATGCCGCGGTCGAGGTCGACGACGAGGAGGGCGCGCGCGCCGCTGCCCGGCACCTCGTCGGCCTGGGGCATCGCCGGATCCTGGTCATCGCGGTGGAAGGTCCGGTGGCCGGCGAGGGCGTGACGGTGACCGGCGAGGGCGTGACGGTGGCCGGCGAGGGCGTGACGGCCGGGCCCGAGAGCCAGCAGGACGGCGTCATGGCGCGCCGGCTGCGCGGCTACGAGTCCGTCCTCGGCACGGCGGGCATCCACCTGGGGCCCGAGAGCGTCGTGATCGCTCCCGCGTCGTTCGAAGGGGGCGAGGCGGCGTTCCTGCGGGCGTGGGAGGACGGACTCCGGCCCACCGCGGTGCTCGCGATGAGCGATGCGATCGCGATCGGCGTGCTCCAGTCCAGTCGCCACCTGCGACTGCGGGTCCCGCGCGACCTCAGCGTCGTCGGCTTCGACGACCTGCCCGTCGGCCGGTTCTCCGACCCGCCGCTCACCACGGTGCATCAGCCCGTGCGGCGAAAAGGAGAAGAGGCAGCGCGGCTGCTGCTGGAGGAACTGGAGGCAAAGGCAGGCAGTCCCGCACAGCACCGCGTGCTGAAGACACGACTCGTGGTGCGGCGTTCGACCGCCGTCCCGCCGGACATGGTGGGTGACGAGGAGGTGGCGCTGCCGGGATGACAGGCGCCTGACGGCGCGACGATGGGTCGCCCGACCCGGAAGGGCCGGCTGATCCATGGGAGTCCCGCCAGCGAGCGGGAGATGGTCCCGCCAGCGAGCGGGAGATGGTCCCGCCAGCGAGCGGGGGATGGTCCCGCCAGCGAGCGGGGGATGGTCCCGCCAGCGAGCGGGGGATGGTCCCGCCAGCGAGCGGGAGATGGTGTGCGGGCCGGCGACGGCCCAAGGAACGAGCCAGGGACGAACCGGCATGATGCCGGCAACGACCCCGGCGATGGGAGGAGAAGCATTCAGATGCGATCCATGAAACTGGCAAGCGTCCTCGCGACGCTGGCCGTCGTGGCGGGCGCGTGCTCGAGCGCGGCGACCACCGCCCCGCAGGCCCCGGCGAGCGCCGCGGCTCCCGCGAGCGCCGCTGCTCCGGCCAGCGCCGCTGCCCCCGCAAGCGCGGCGGCTCCGGCGTCGGCCGCTGCCGGCGCGCTGACCGGCAGCCTCACGATCTGGGAGGCCTACGGCGCGTCCGGCAACGCCGAGATCACCGCGTTCAAGCAGATCCTCGGCAACGTCCAGACCGCCAACCCCGGCCTCCAGGTCACGCGGGTCGACGTGCCCTTCGCCAACCTGTTCACGAAGTTCGAGACCTCGGCCGCCAACAGCGGCGTGCCGGACCTGTACATTGCCCCGAACGACAGCATGGCCAAGGAGGCCCGCGCGGGCCTGCTCAAGGACCTCACCTCGCTGCTGCCGCAGCTCAGCAACTTCTCGCAGGCCGCGATCCAGGCGGACACGGTCGACGGGAAGCTCTACGCGATCCCCGAGTCGATCAAGGGTGTCGCGCTCTTCTACAACACCTCGATGCTGCCGACCCCGCCCGTCACCACGGCCGACTGGATCAAGAACGCCAGCAAGCTCGGCTGGGTCTACGGCGCCAACGGCGGCGGCGCGTACTACCTGTGGGGCCTCTTCCAGTCCTTCGGCGGCAGCATCCTCGCTCCGAACACCGGTAAGTGCGCCGCCACGGCCAACTCCGGCGTGGCCGACGCGCTGGCGTGGCTCCAGCAGGCCAAGGCCGCCGGCATGCACATGTACCAGAACGACAACGCTGCCAAGGCCGACTTCATGTCGGGCAAGATCGCGGGCTTCATCGACGGACCCTGGATGTCCGGCGACCTCGAGAAGGCGCTCGGCAGCAAGCTGGCCGTCGCGCCCGGTCCGACGGGACCTGGCGGCCCCTTCGGCCCGCTCGTGGCCCCCGATGGCTACTACATCAACGCCAACTCCACCAACGGCGACCTGGCGATCCAGTTCGCGCTCCAGATGGACTCCCAGGCCAACGAGCAGATCTTCGCCGATCAGGCCGGCCACATCCCGGCGATCAACGGCGTCACCTTCAACAACCCGATCAGCCAGGGCTTCGCCAACGCCTACAAGACCGGGTTCCCCCGGCCCACGGCCAAGCAGCTCGACAATTACTGGACCCCCTTCGGCAACGCGCTCGCCGCGGCCATCGACAAGGGCACCTCGCCTACGTCCCTGGTCGCCACGGCCTGCCAGCAGATGGATAAGGCCAACGGACTCTAGTACTGTCTGACCGCTGGCTCCGTCCAGCGGCCACGGCAGAAAGGGGACGCCGGGCTCTCCGGCGTCCCCTTTCCAATCCGGCACGGGAGAGGAGCAACCGATGGGAGCGCGGGAGGTCGACCGGTGAGCGTCCTCGCATCGACCGCGGCAACGCCGCGCCGCTCCTGGTGGCGGCGCACGCAGAACGCGCGCGCGGCCTACCTCTTCCTGCTGCCCGCGCTTCTCGTGATGGCGGTCATCACGTTCTACCCGCTGGTCTTCCAGGTCTGGATGTCCTTCACCGACTACGGACTGAAGA
>JAJYDP010000336.1 GCA_021777365.1 Chloroflexota bacterium
GTCGAGGACCCTACGCCGCTGCGCTTAACGACCAACGCGATGATCCATCGACTCATCCTGCGCGGCGACACGCGGATCGTCCAGAAGGACGGCATGCACATCGCCGGACGCATCTACAACGGCGCGTGCCTGGCGGACTGGGTCGGGCGCCGGCTGCCGTATGGGGCCTGGCAGGACGATTCCGAGCGCGTCGAGGTCTTCCACCCGACCACTGACGAGTTCCTGGGCGAATGCTCGACCGGGATGGACCCGGTGCTCGCCCGGGCCGTCCGAAAGATCCGGCGACGCCAGGTCGCGCAGGTCGAGACGGTCCAGCGTCAGGCGGCACGGCAGGCGCAGATCGATGCGATCCGCGAGCCCGGGCGGCCGCACCGGATCGGCACGCCGGGGCCGCGTCAGAAGGCTCGGGGCGACGTCGGTGCGCTGTTCGCGCTGATCGAAGGAGGAGCATGAGCGAGATCCCGAAGCGCCGGACGGACCGGCGCACCCCCCGCCACTACCGCGGCACCCAGAGCGCCGCTGATCTCCAGACCGAGCCGTTCCGCATCGTCCAGGCCGTGCTGCCCCGGATAGTCGAACTTGCCGGCATGGTCGCGGTGTTCGGCGCCGCCGGCACGGGCAAGAGCTTCGCCGTGGACTACTTCATCGAGCACGCCGACGCCCCGAACGTCTGGCTCGATCTGCCGGGGCCGCCGAAGGGGAAGGAACTGGCGATCCGGCTCCTGGAGAAGCTCGGCGCCGAGTGTGACCGGAGTGCCCCCATCTACGCGCTCGTGGACGACCTGACCGACGCTCTCGCCGACTTCCCCGGGATCATGGTGGTGAACGAGGCGCAGAACTCGGGGCGGGAAGGCCTGGAGCTCCTGCGCTACTGCCACGAGCGGCCCGACGCACGCTGGACGCTCGTCGTGATCGGGTGCGGCCTGGAGAAGGTCGTCGGCACGAGCCGCGAGCTCGTATCGCGCTTCAACCGCGCGGTCGAGTTCCATCCGCTCACGACCGACGAGATCGTGCCGCTCCTGCAGCAGTACCACCCCTTGTTCGCGGCCACTGATCCGTCGCTCCTCGTGGCCTGGGACGAGCGCCTGCACGGTGTCCTGCGCGAGTGGGCGAAGTACCTCGAGTTCCTGCTCGGCCGACCGGCCGCCTCGCGCACGCGCCCGCCCACCGAGCGGACGTTCGCGGCCTTCCTCGCAGCGAACGTGTTCGAGACCGGCGAGGCGACCTGAATGCACATCGTGGATGTCCGCGGCGTGCCGCCCGACCTCGCCCTGTGGCGTCGGCTCGCCGCGCTCAACGACCCTGACACCGGGCGGATCGCCGTGTCGGTCCGACCGGGCATCCGGCGAGGGTCATGGCTCGGTCAGGACCTGCTGCGCTGCCTGGGCGGACGCACGGATGTGACCGGGGCGGGCCGGAACATGGACGAGGGCTGGGCCTGGTTGCCCGCGTGGTTCCGTGGCTACCATGTTCGCGAGCTCCTCGTGCTCCACGCCGAGATCCTCCTGCCGCGTCTGCTCGACCCGCTGCTGCTGCTCACGGCCTCACTCGACCTCGATCTCTGGCTGCTGTCGGAGCGCCTGTCAGACGAACAGGCGCTCCATCGCCAGACCTGGACCACCGACACGCTGTCTTGGTCCGACCTCACTTGGCCGTGGCCCGCCCGGTCCCATCCGGATCCGCCCGAGGAGCCGTTCCCGGCAGTGCCCGACGCCGACTTCGTGCGCTTCCGCGCCGTGGCCCGCGACACGCTGTCGGCGGAGTCGTTCCTCCGCGTGGACCGCCTGTACTCAGCCGAGCTCGCTCGCGGGCTCGCGTTCGCCCGGGACGGCTCGATCACCAAGCGCTCGTGCCGCGACGCCCTCGCCGCCCTGGTGGCGCGATGCCGCACGCTGCCCGAGATGACGACCGCGCTGCGCGCCCTCCAGGCGGCCCTCTTCCGGAAGGGCTGGCTGCTTCACGCCGACCTGCGACAGCTGTTGAATCGCTGGGACGGCGTCGTCGCGCCCGACCCCGTCGCGTGGAGCGCCCTGCGCGCGTATCGGCAACCCTGGCGCGGCGCCGTCTGCGTGCTCGCGGGCGCCGGCTGCTCCATCGAGCAGATGCAGGCGCTCCGCATGCGCGATGTGGTGTGCGACGGGTCCGAACTCAGCATCGAGGGCGAACGGATCTCGATCGAGCGGGCGGCCAGCGTCTTGCTGCGCGCCCAGCGCGAGCTCCGGCGCACTGACGGTGCCACCGACGATGACCTCTTCCTCGTCCGCAGCGACCGGCCGCTGGGCGATCGCCCGATCGTACAGCTGCTGGCGGCTGCCGCGCGTGAGACCGGCGTCGTCCTCATCTCCCGCCAGGTGAGTCGCCGGATCGCCCCATCCCGCAGCTGGATCGCCTCGGACGGCTTCTCGCTCCAGGAGCTCCGGCCGTGATCCTCGCCGCCGATCTTGTGCACCATCGCCGTATCGAACTCGGCCTCTCGGAGCGCGCGCTCGGGTGCGTATTCCGGCGAATCCGATCATCCATTCCGGGGTTTTCGATCACCCTCCGTCGGAGGCCGCGGAGCGGCCGACGTGAGGGCTGGTTCACCCCCTGATGATCACCTCCTCTCGCTGGACTGCGGGTAGTCTGGCACGCCGCCCATGGTGGGCGACGGCGGGGATCCGGGCGGGTCATCTGCCCCTCCCCAGTGGCGAAGCGCCCGTCCTGGGGCTTCTGAGGCGGGCAGTTTCGGGGCATCGGACGCATCAGGCGTCGCGCTGCCCTCGAGCGGGTCGTCGACGGCCCTCGTCGCCCGGCGGCGCGAGTCGCCCTTGAGCTCGAGCCGGTAGGCGTTGTGGACCAGGCGGTCGAGGATCGCGTCGGCGATGGTGGGCTCGCCGAGGGCCTCATGCCAGTGGCCGACCGGCAACTGGCTGGTGACGATGGTCGAGCGGCGATCGCCTCGATCCTCGATCACCTCGAGCAGGTCGGCCGCCCGGGCAGGCGGGACCGGGGACAGCCCGAGGTCGTCGAGGACCAGCACGTCGACCCGGGCGAAGCTCGCCATCAGGCGCGGCAGGCGGCCATCGGCCCGGGCGAGCACCAGCTCGTCGAGCAGGCGCGGCACCCGCAGGTAGAGCGCGGTGTGGCCCCGACGGATGGCGGCGTGGGCGAGCGCGCAGGCGAGGAACGTCTTGCCCACGCCGGTCGGCCCGGTCACGAGCACGTTCCGATGGGCGCTCACCCAGTGAGCCTCGGCGAGGCCGAGCACCGTCGAGCGGTCGAGCCCACGGGGGCCGCGCAGGTCGAGATCCTCGATGACCGCGTCGCTGCGGAGGCGGGCGGCCCGAAGGTGCCGGGCAAGCCGGCGGTTCTCGCGGTCCGCCATCTCCCGGTCGACGAGCAGCCCGAGGCGATCCTCGAACGACCGGTCGGCATAGTCGGGACGCTCGAGCTGGTCGGCGAGCGCGCGGGCCATCCCCATGAGGGCGAGGGCGTGCAGCTTGTCGATCGTCGGGGTGATGAGCATGCGGTCGGTCTCCTCCTCACTCGTAGTAGCCGGCACCGCGCACGTTGGCGTGGTCGCCGATCGTGGTCACCTGCTCCGTGCCGGGCAGGGGCAGGCCGTCGAGCCCGCTCTTGAGAATCGACTCGACGCTTCGATACGAGAGCGCGCGGACCGCGAGCGCCCGGGTCGCCGCCGCCTCGGTGCGCGCGTCGCCATAGCGACGGCCGAGGCGCATGATCCCGAGACAGCTCCGGAAGCCCTGCTCGGGGTGGGGCCGGCTCGCCATGATCGCGGCCACCAGGGCGGCCGTGGCGGGGCCGGTCTGCTCGGCCCAGCGGACGATCCGGCTTGGGGTCCACTCGGCGTGGCGGCGGTGCGCCTCGGGCATGTGGGCAGCGTCGGTGGTGAAGCGCCGCTGCTCGCCCGAGCGGCGGTGGCTCGCCACCCGCCTCCCTCGACAGAAGACCTCCACGGTCGCGGCCGTGACGCGGATGTCGCAGCCTGCGCCGACGAGCTGGTAGGGCACGCTGTACCAGTGGCGGTCGACCTCGACGTGGTAGTCCACGTTGACGGTGGCGGTCTTCCAGATCGCGAACTCGTAGGGCTCGGGCGGCAGCGCTCGCAGGGCAGGCCGGTCGAGCTCGGCGAACAGGATGGCGCGGCTCCCCGGCAGCTTCTTGAACGGCCGGGCGTTGAGCCAGGCGAGCCGCTCGCGGATCGCCTCGTTCGCCTCCGCGATCGAGAAGAACGTGCGGTGGCGCAGGGCCGCGAGCACCCATCGCTCGGCGACGAGCACGCCCTGCTCAGCCTTCGCCTTGTCCCGAGGCTTCCGGGGCCGGGTGGGAATGACCGCGGCCCCGTCATGGGCGGCCATCTCGGCGTAGCTCGGGTTGATGTCGGGCTCGTAGCGGTGGGCTCTTGTGACGCCCGAGCGGAGGTTGTCGGGCACGATCAGGCGGGCACAGCCGCCAAAGAAGGTCAGGGCATGGACGTGCGCCGCGATCCAGTGCGGCAGCTCCTGACTGGGTGTCGCCTCGGCGTACGTGTAGCTCGACGCGCCGAGCACCGCCACGAAGAGCTGGGCCGGCCGGATCTCGCCGGTCGCCGGGTCGACGATCGGGATGGTCTGCCCCGCGAAGTCGACGAACAGCTTCTCGCCGGCGCGGTGCTCCCCGCGCATGACGACGTCGAGATGCCGTTCCCAGGCCCGGTAGTGACGGCAGAACTGGGTGTACTGGTAGCCCGAGGGCTCGCGCTCCTTGTATTCCATGTGCAGCAATTGCAGGGTGACGCCCTTGCGGCGCAGCTCGCGATGGACGGTCGGCCAGTCGGGCAGCGGCCGGCTCGCCGATGGGGGCGACTCCGCCCTGGCGCACAGGCGGGCCTCGAGCTGGGCGTCGTCCATGCCGTCGGGCAGCGGCCAGCCGAGACCGGCCGCCGCGGCCCGGACCAGGTGATCGGAGACGGTCGTGTAGGGCAGGCCGGTGGCCGCCGCGGTCGTGCGGCGGCTCAGGCCCTCGCCGAGAGCAAGGCGGAGGATCTCGCGGATCTTGCGCATGGCGGAACGGGGGCGTGGCACCGGGCTCGGTCCTCGAACGGCTGATCGTCCGAGCCACGATGCCCGACCTGGTGCCCGTCACGTCAGCGCGCTGGCGGCCCCACCGGCGGGTGATCGGAAACCCCCGAAACGACTGATCGGATTGGAGCGAAACGACTGATCGGATTGGAGCGAAATCCGCAGTCATGGTCCGGTCCGATGGTGCCAGACGTCGGCAGCGTGCTGACCATCGCCGGACGCCCGTGGGTCGTCGACGCCGTGATCGACCTCGGACCACACCCGCGGATCAGCGATCTCGACTCGGCCATGAGACACGCCTATAGCATCCGCATACACCCGCACGAGCCGTGAGCGACGGACTGGCTGGAGAGCTCTTGTCAAGCCGTGCGCCTCGCGGATGGCCGGTTCAGGCGGCTGGAGGACGGGGGTTGACAGCGGGGCCGATCTGTCCATGGTTCCGTCGACGGCGGCCACGCAAGTTGGTCCACGCGCCGCCAAGCTTCCGGAGGTGGAGGGATGAACCAGACACTAGGAGGCCTTCCCGTCGTCGCGCTCAGCAAGGCCGCCGCCAGAGCGGCACTGCTCAAGATCGACGATCTCCAGCCCTTGCCACTACCTGAGCTCGACTATCAGGGCTGTGTCCTGATCGCCCTGCGCGGGCGGCTCTGTGATCGGCGGCGCGAAGTGCCCGCGGACGTGTGGCCCGAGTTCGAACAGTTCCTCCGGGAGGCCCGCGGCCTCATCGTGCCCATTTCGACGCGCCGGCGCCTAGGCGGCCGTGTCGGTAATGCCAACGTCGGGGCCGGCCCGCATGCGAGAATCTCCCATGCGCGAGAAGACGTTCCGCCCCTACGACCAGGACACGCTGCTCTT
>JAJYDP010000337.1 GCA_021777365.1 Chloroflexota bacterium
CGGTGGGCTGACCGGCGGCCGGCCCCGCTCCCCTCCTCTGCCGCGAGAGGCGCCTGGACCGTCGCGGGCGATCCTCCTGACTCATGGCGGATGAGTAGCGCGACCGCGACACGACGACCGCTCGCCTCAGCCGGAACGGCACCACGGGCTCAGCCAGGACGGCCCAGCCGCGGAGCAGGGGCGCCCACGAACGCGGGTTGGTCTCGCCAGTGACTCGGCGCAGTCGTGGCCGCCCGGGCACAGCTGCGCGTCAACGCCTCCCGCGGGCGGGGCGAGCCTGGTCTCGCCCACCACCGCCGCCCGGAGGCGTCGGTCGTGAAGTACTCCGGTCGCCCGTCGCGCCGCCCTCGGCCGGGACCGGAGGTCAGAGGCGAGGCTGCGGCTGCCGGCCGACGACCCACCCCGCCAGCAGCAGCCCGGCCACGGCGGGCCCCGATCGCGACGCCCGGCACGATCAGGGAGAACGGATACCAGAGGCCGTACGGGCCGCTCGTCGCCACGAGGGCGGCGGCCACGAGGGCAGCGGGCACGACCCACAGCAGGGCCAGCGTCCCGCCGCCACGCCGACCATGCCACAGGAGCCAGGCTGGCAACAGGGCCAGGAGACCGCCGAGCACCAGGGGCACGCCGGCGAGCATCACGAACCACCAGGTGTCGCCGGCCAGCCCTACCAGTGCCACTCGTAGGAGGACGGACGTGAAAGCAGTGCGGATCCTCTCCGCCGTCGGCGCGATCGTCCTGCTCGCGGCCGCGGGTGTCTACGCGCTCAAATCGCCGACCCGGGCCGCCGATCCGGCCCCGAGGGCCGCCGGCTTCTACACCCTCATCGACGCGGCGCGTGGCAGCGAGCTCACGGTCAGCCTCGATCCGGCCGCGCCGACCTACGGCCGCTTCACCTTCGGCGCGCGCGGCGTCGGCCTCTTCACGAGCGGCGCGCAGGCGCAGGTCATGACCGCCTCTGACCACTCGGTCATCCTCACCTACAGCGGGCCGGCCGACCTCGACGTAGGCGCCTCGCTCGCCTTCCGCTTCGGCCTGTCGGCGCCGTCGGGTGGCGACATGACGTCGGCGTCGGTGCGCCTGCACGCCCAGCTCGACCCAGTCCACCTCACAGGGAGCGCCGAGCTGTGGTACGACGGCGCGCACTACCAGCTCGTCCACGTGCAGCCGGGGACGGATCCGAACGCGGCGATCGCCGCGCTGGCCGCCGATCTGCGCGCGGGGGACTGGACGGAGCTGTACGGGGCTGCCTACAGTGGATTCCGCGAGACGGTCAGCGAGGCGGACTTCGCCGCGCAGGCGTCGCAGCTCTTCGGGCAGGGAGCGATCACCGGGGTGACCATTCTCTCCGCGGCCACGCAGGCGTCCTCGAGCGAGCTCGGCTACACGGTGGCCGAGGCGCCGCTCTCCGTGACCCACGTGACGAGCGCGGGTCCGGTGACCGAGACCGTGGACGTCAGCCTGCTCGCGGAACCGGACGGCTGGAAGTGGTTGAGCTTCACCCCGCGTCCATGAGCCTTCGCCGCGCGCTCGGAGCGAGCCTCCTCGCCGGCCTGCTCGCGGCAGGCTGCGGGGCGCTCGCTCCGACGCCCGGCCCGCTCGCCCACCTGCGCACGCTGCCGGAGGCCTCGCTGGCGCCACCCGGCAGCGTGCTGATCGGCACCTCGTCGCAGGACCAGCACATGACCATCGACGGACTGCAGCCGGCCGTCTACACACGCGCCTTCGGCACACAGGAAGCGGCCACGGCGGTCGAGACCTTCTACGCCGACCGGCTCCCCTTCGCCGGCTGGACGGCCGCCCAGTACCCGAGCACGCCCGACATCGCGAGCTGGGCTGGGACCTGGTACAAGGGTTCGTACGAGCTCACCATGTATGTCGTACGGCGCGGGACCGACGATCCCCGGCTGCCGTCGGCCTCGCTGCAGGCCACCTACCCCACGATCTTCAAGGTCGTGCTGTCCGAGGGAGGCCCGACGGCATCGTCGTCGCCGTAGCCGGAGCGCCCGCGACGTCAAGCGCGACTACGTCCTGATCGTGGCGCGGGGCCGCGATGACGGCGAGCTCGGACAGGATCGACACAGCCCGCCGACGATCGACGAGCG
Source organism: Chloroflexota bacterium (assembly GCA_021777365.1). The sequence goes on from JAJYDP010000337.1 coordinate 2,106, forward strand.
ACAGGCCGGACCGGTCGAAGCCGGCCTGCCCCGCGAAGTTGCCGTCGTATTCACCTACCCGGCTGTCGTGCCTGTCGCCCTCGTAGACGACGGCAAGGGGCAGGCTGGGTTCGGCAGCAACGTGTCTGATGAGAGGACCCAAGATGGGTGCTGGTTGCGGTGGGAGACTACGCCGTAGCCCCGTCTCGCCTGCCAGACTTCGTCGCGCTGCCGACCTCATCTGGCTCTTAGCAAACCGCCGTGCCGACCGGGTGCCACCTGAAGTGGCACCTGTGCGTCGCCGGTTGCCTGCGATCATCGCGGCGACCGCCGGCCAGTCGTCGCGTCAGGCCGCACGACGCTCGGTGGACGGCGGAGTTCCGCTTCCAGTCATAGCTGCCGGTAGCGTGGCCCCTCGCCGCCCTCCGGCGGCACCCAGCGGATGTTGTCTGACGGGCACTTCACGGTGCACGTCATGCAGTGCAGGCAGTTCGACGGGCTCAGCACGATGCGTTCGCCGTTCCAGCGGTAGACCTCGCCGGGGCAGAAGTGCGTGCAGGCGGCCTCGTACACGCTCCCGCAGGCGGCACAGCGCGCCGGGTCCACGAGCGTCACGTGGGAGGGCTCGTCCTCCCGGTGGGAGGTGCCGGTCAGGGCCAGAAAGCCCGCGCCGTCGGCGTGCTCGGGGGGGCGACGCGCCAGCCGGGCCCGCGGTCGGGTCCCCTGCCGGTCGGGCGGCATGTGCAGGTGGAGGGGCAGGTGCTCCCCCACCTCGGAGAGAAGCGCACCCGGCACCAGGCCCCACCGGAATCCCTGGCGGTACGTCCGGGCGCGGTGCAGCTCGGCGAGGATGCCGCGCTCGTCGAGCAGCCGCAGGTAGCGTGCCGCCGCTGCCTCCGCCGGCTCTCCCGCGAGCAGCGCGTCGGCAATCGCGTCGGCCGCGCACATGCCGCTGCGCATCGCGTAGTGCACGCCCTTGAGCTTCGCCTCGTTGACGAAGCCGGCCGCGTCGCCAACCGCCAGCGTGCCGGGCACATGCAGCGGCCCCAGCGCGTAGTAGCCGCCCTCGGGGATCGTCCTGGCCCCGGTGGCGATCGTGGTCGATCCGGCCAGCAGACGGGCCACGAAGGGATGCGCCAGGAACGTCTCGAACTCGACCCGCGGATCGAGATCGCCGTAGCGCCAATCGAGCCCCAGGATGAGCCCCGCCGCCGCGGTCTTCGGACCCATGCTGTAGACGAAGCCCCCGCCGAAGATCCCGCGCCGGGTGGGGAACCCGAGTGTGTGCACGACCCGGTTGTTCCCGAACGGGTTGACGCCCGCGAACTGGACCACGGCCTTGATCCCGAGCCCGTAGACCTGGAGGTCGCGGGACTCGCCGGGGCCGACCTCGGCGCGGCCCCGGCCCTGGCCGTCGCCGGGATCGCGCGGGTCCCGTGAGCCGTCGGATCCTCGGATCTCGCGGTCCAGTGCGTCGACCTGCGAGGAGAGGACGCCGCGCGAGCCGTCGGCTAGGACCGTGATGGCCGCCCGCACGTCCTCCCCGGGCAGGTAGTTCGGCTTGGGGCGGCCCTCCGCGTCGAGGCCCACGTCGACCAGTCGGACCCCGCGCACCGTCCCCGCCTCGACCAGCAGCTCGCGCGCGGCAAAGCCGTGGTACACCTCGGCTCCCAGGCGCGACGCCTGCTCGCCCAGGAAGGCCGCCAGGCGCGACACCGAGAGCGTGACGTCCCCCGCGTGGCGCATCGTTCGCGGAACCAGCGGCGGCGGCAGCCGCACGGCCCCGCGTTCGGTCAGCACGTACAGCTCGTCACGCTCGACCGGCGTGACGTGGTCGGCGAAGCGGCTCCGATCGCTCCTCCAGTCGGGCAGCAACTCGTCGAGGGCAGCCGGCTCGACGATGGCACCAGAGAGGTTGTGGTAGCCCGGCGCGGCGGCCTTGTCGAGCACCACCACCGATTCCTCGCGTCCGGCCGCCTGCAGCCGCTGCCGGAGCCGGATCGCGGTCGAGAGCCCCGCGGGGCCGGCCCCGACGATCAGGACGTCAATCGCCGACATGGGCCGGGACCTTCGTGGCTCGCGCCGGGACCTCCGTCGCGCGGATGAGGGCGGGCACCACCTCGGCGATGTCGCCGACCATGCCGAGGTCCGCGTAGTCGAAGATGCGCGCACGCGGATCCCGGTTGATGGCGACCACGAGGTCCGCGTGCTGCATGCCCGAGACGTGCTGCACCGCGCCCGAGATGCCGATCGCGACGTAGAGACGCGGCGTCACGGTCTGGCCGGTCTGCCCGACCTGGTGCTCCCGGCTCGCGTACCCGTCCTCCACTGCCATGCGCGACGCGCCGATGTCGCTCCGGGCGCCCAGGCGGGCCCCGAGGTTTCGCGCCAGTGGTTCCAGCAGCGCGTGGAACTCGGCTCGCGAGCGCATGCCACGGCCGCCGGCCACGATGATCTGGGCGTCCCGGATCGAGGACGAGGAGGCCGCCGCCTCGACCGAGACGATCTCGAGCCCGATCGACTCCTCGTGCAGCTCCGGGACGGCCCGCACGACCTCGCCCCTCCTGGCCGGGTCCCGCTGCGGCACGCTGAAGACGCCGGGCCGCACGGTGGCCATCTGGGTCGGCGACGCGCGCGTCATGATGGTGGCCATGACGTTGCCGCCCAGGGCCGGACGGGTCTGCTTGAGGATGGCCACCAGCGATACGCTGCCCTTGGCGTAGTCGCCGATCTCGAGTTTCGTGCAGTCCGCGGTGAGGCCGCAGTCCGAAGCGTAGGCCACGCGGGGCGCCAGCTCCCGCCCCCACGGCGTCGCGCCGAAGAGCATCACCTGCGGCCGGTGCGCCCGCACGGCGCCCGCGATGGCCTGCGCGTGGGCGCTCGGGATGACGGGGTGCAGCGACGGATGCTCCAGCGCGTACACCCGGTCCGCCCCGTACGCGATCAGCTCGCCGGCGAGATCGTCCAGCTCGGCGCCGGCAAGCACGGCTCCCACCGGCACGCCCAGCGGCGCGGCGAGCTGTCGCGCCTTGCCCAGCAGCGCCAGCGAGACCGATCGGATCCCTCGGGCCTCGCGCTCGGCGTAGACCCAGAACTCGCCCTGGTAGGTGGGGGTCTGACCCGCGAGATCGTAGCGCGCATCAGAGTCGGCTGGGGCGTGCCGCGGGCCGCTGCGGTAGTGCGCATCCATCAGGGCGACGAGCTCTTCCGCATCCTGCGCGAGGACGCAGCTGCGGGCCCTGCCCTCGTTGGGCGAGAACAGCTGATAGACCTGGGTGCGCGAGCCGCGGAGCCCGATGCGTGCGGGTTCCGCACCCACCGACGCGGCGCTCCACTCGTGGATCGCGGCGGCGCGTGCCGCGCGGACGCCATGGAACGAGCGATAGAGCGGCGCGGTGCAGGCGGTGAGCGTCACGAGCACCGGGAAGCGCCGCGGTCGCACCGTCTCGGTCCCCTCCGGACCGATGCGCCGGACCTCGAACGCGGGCCCCACGTCGGGACCGCTGACGTACGCGATCTGCTCGATCCCCAGCTCCTCGGCGACCTGCGGTGGCACCTGCGCGGTATCGCCGTCCACGGACTGCATGCCGGCGACGATCACGTACGCGCGGCTACCGTCGAAGAACTCGCGCTCGATGCGCCGGATGGCGCAGGCCAGCGAGTACGCGGTGGCGACGGTGTCGGCGCCCGCAAACCCCCGATCCGTCAGCAGCACTGCCTCGCCCGGTGCGCGAGCCATGCAGTCGACCAGGACCTCGCGCGCCTGGGGCGGCCCCATCGTCAGGTACACGGTGCGGGAGCCCGGCGCAGCCGCGGCGAGGCGACTCGCG
>JAJYDP010000338.1 GCA_021777365.1 Chloroflexota bacterium
GTGTGGCCCGCGCCACTGGACGTCGTGCGCCGGTTGGTCGAGGTCTCCGAGCGGCAGGGAGCATCGCTCGGCGCGTTCGCGGTGCTCGTCGGCGGCAGCGCGATGGCGGCCCACGGCATCCGCGCCGGCTCCCGGGACGTCGACCTCTATGCGCCTGCCGTGGCGGAGGCGGCGGTGGCGCAGGTGGAGGCCGAGTACCGCGCTCGGTACGGGCCCGAGTTCCGGCTCGACGTGACCACGGTGGAGAACGTGTGGGGCCTCGTCATGATCCGCGACATCGCAGAGGCACCGCTCGTCGCGGAGATCGAGACCGCGACGGGGCGCCGGTTCGCGGTGCGAGCGCTCGCGGTCGAGGATCTGTTCGTCCTCAAGGTCGCCTCCGGTCGACGGCGCGACGCCGACGACCTGCCGCTCCTTGCGCCGCACACCAACGCCGACGCGATCGTCGCCCGGTTCAACGCGCTCGTCCCGGGCATCGGGGACCGGGCGGCCCTCCCGGGGATCGCCGATGCACTCGTGGCCAGCCTCGTCTCGATCTGCGGCAGCTCGGCGGCACGCGTCATCGACGGGCTGGCACTCAGCGAGGGCCTGAAGGACGATCTTCGGGAGGCTCATCATGCGGCGTGAGGTGGGCACGCGCCGTGAGACGAGCATGCGGCGCCAGGCGGTCGAGCGGGCCATCGGCGACGAGGAGCGGACGCTGGCCGAGGCGATCGCGCTCCTGCGCGAGCGCGCCCCCTGGGACCACTGGCCGACGCACGTCCGCCGAGCACTCGAGGTCGCCCTGGACGAGCCGACGACGGCCGGGACACTCGGGACGTCCGCGTGGCAGGCTCGTGTCCTGCGCCGCCATCTCTTCGGGCCCGACACGTGGAGCTCTCCGTTTCCCATTCCGGCGCGGCCGAGATGGATCGAGACGCGCCGCGCGGAGCGGCTGCGCGCCGATCTTCCTGCCCTGGTGCCGTTGCGCGCCGGCCGCTACCTGGTCAACCAGGAAGGCGACGCCCAGCGCCGCTGATCAGGCGGACCGGATGGCGCGGGTCGGGCGGACCGATGCCGGGGCGGCCGCGGTTGCCGATGCCGGGGCCACCACCGGTGCCGTGGTCACGGGCGCGGCCACCGCGATCTCCTCGGCCGCCGGCAGTTCGTCGATCACCGGGATCGCTCGGCCGATCGAGCGCTCGGAAGGCCGTCCCCCATCGGCCGTGCGCTCGTCGTCGCGGGCGCCCGGGCCCGTCCCGGTCGGCTCGATCGGCTCTCCGCCGCGTCGCATGAGCGGCATCAGCACGTCGCGCAGCTGGCGGGTGCCGCGGAGCAGGTGGCTCTTGTACGTGTTGAGCGGCACGTCCATCGCCTGCGCCGCATCGGCGTAGTCCAGGCCCGACACGAAGCGCAGCACCACCGCCACCCGCTGCCTGTACGGGAGCGCGGCGATGGCGTCGGTCAGGGCCCGGCGCAGCTCGGCAGCCTCGGCCGCGGCGTGGGGGTCGTGCCGGTCGCCGTCCGCGGTGCCGAAGAGCGCGGAGAGGGCCATCGGCGGATCGGTCTCGGTCAGCTGGTCGAGCGATGCGACGCGCGTGTTCGAGCGCTTCTCGGCCGCCTTTCCCGCGAGGCGCACGCAGATGGTGGTCATCCAGGGAGCGAGCGACGGCCGCGGCGTGAAACGCTCCATGGACCGGAACGCAGCCAGGAACGTCTCCTGGACCACGTCCTCGGCCGTCTCGCGGCTGTTGGTCAGGCGGAACGCGAGGTTGAGCAGGCGCTGCCGGTGCTGGCGAACCAGCTCGGCGTACGCTGCCTCCGATCCCTCCTTGCAGCGCCGGACGAGCTCCTGCTCGCTCCAGACACTCTCTGTCACGCGTCCTCCACGCGGCCCGACACTCGATCCGATGAACCCTGAGGACCGACCGGCGGGCATGAGCAGGCTGGCCGACGCGTGTGTCGGCGCGTCATGACGCGCTGAGTCTGCCATACCAGGGCCCCGGTTGACCACCCTCTCCGATCGACGCGGCCCTCCCTGACGAAGTTCCCATTGCCCGTTCTCTTCCCGTTCCGACGCCGCCGCCCCCTGCGACGTGACGCCGCTCCCCGGGGGACAGGCGTGGCTGTGGCTCAGCGGCCGCCGCTACCCGGGAACGGGCGTGGCCCGCCCCCAGATCCCGCCGCCAGGGCGCTGATACTGTCCGCGGTCCGACTGAAGCCGATCTGAAAACGGGCGGGTGCCTCGGCTGGCAACCGAGCCGAGGGATGGTGGGGTGCCGCGCGGTGTCGGGCCGGGTGCGGCGTGGGTTGGTGCTCTGCAGGGGCGGCGAGGGCTGCTGCTCGCCGGCACGCACGCACGCTTGCGGTCGCGAGCGCGCGCGGGTTCGCGCTCCCGAGCGCACGCGGGCTTGCGGTCCCGAGCGCCTGCCCCGCCCATGCTCCCGGGCACGCACGCGGACCCGTCTCCGGGCGCGGCGTTGACCAATGTTCGCCCAGTGAACGCGGGGCGACCGCCGAGGTCATCGGCGGAGCCCGGAGCGGCCGATTGGGTGGGCAGCGGGCGCGGTTCTGGCTCGGCGCGAGCGTGGATTCGGCATGCTGAGGACAGCGCAGCGTGCGAGACGATGGCGATACGCGAAGCTGGAGCGCATTTCGATCGTCCGGCGTTCACCCGGCGAGCGTTGGTCAGAACCGGAGGCCACGAACCGGGAGGCCGAGGCAGGAGGCCACGGCCTGAGAGGCCCGCGCCGGCCTGATCCTCACCCTGGGCCTGGCCTGGAAGACCCGCGCCCGCCTGATCCTGTCCCGAGGCGCCGCCTCGTACCGGATCGCGTGGCGGCCCACCGCCCACTCGTGGTCCCTGGCGCGGTCGACAACCGGCACGGATCCGACCTACCCTTGTCCGCGTCCCCACCGCGGAGCCGTCCATGACCCCACGCCCCCTGATGCCTCGTCCCCTGACCCCACGCACGCGCCTCGCCGTCATCGCCGCCGCCGTCGTCGGCATCGCCGTCCTCGTCGGCGCGGTGGTGCTCGTCGCAACTGCCCCCTCGCCGTCACCGTCGCCGGCCGTCCCGTCCGCCAGCGCCCCGGTCGCCATCGTGTCGCCGTCGATCACCCCGACCGTGCCTTCCGCGCCGGGGTCACCCGGGATCAGCCCCGGCCCACCCGTGCCCCCGGTCCCACCGCCTCCGCCGGCCACGTGCGCGCCGTTCGACCCGCAGTGCAGTCGCCTGCCGATCAGCGGGGCCACGGCGGCGTTCACGTCGCAGCTCTCATGCGGCACCCTGGGGCCGTGCACGCTCGACCTGGACGTGTACTACCCGCGCGCGACCAGCGCCACGCCCGCGCCATCCGCCAGCGGGCCGGCACGGAGCGGACCGTGGCCGGTCCTGGTCGCGGTCCCCGGCGGACCGGAGGCACCCGGGATCCGTCACGGCCTGGGGGACTTCGCCTCCCTCCTGTCCAGCCAGGGCGCGGTGGTCTTCGTGGCCGACTACCGTGAGGGCGCGCAGTTCGGCGGCACGTTCCCGCTGCCGTACGAGGACATCGGCTGCGCGATCCGGTACGCACGGGCGCACGCGGCGCAGTACGGCGGCGACCCGTCGAAGGTGACGCTGGTGGCCCACTCGCTGGGCGGGTTTTTCGCTTCGACCGAGGCGCTCTCGTCGGATCCCTTCACGCCGGCTCCCGGTGCGTGCGTGACGACATCCGGCTCCACCAAGCCGGACGCGTTCATCGGGATCGCGGGCATCTACTCGCAGAGCGGGATCACGCCGGGCTTCCTGGACGCGTTCTTCGGGGGACCGGAGCCGAGCGCCGCGGCAGGCGCACCGGGAAACGCCGCATCACCGGTGCCGGGGGGATCGGCCGGGGCGACGGGCGCCGCAGGTGGCAACACCGCGGGCGGGGGCACCGCAGGTGGCAACACCGCGGGCGGGACCGCCGCCGGCCTCGCGTCCGACTGGGCCGCGGGCAACCCCTTCGCGCTCGTGCAGGCCCGCAGCAATCCTGGCCTGGTGGTGCACCTGATCCAGGGCGCCAACGACATGAACGTCCGGCCGATCGAGGCGCAGACGTTCGAGCAGGCGCTCCAGGCGGCCAGCTACAACGCCACGCTGACGATGATTCCCGACGCGGACCACAACAGCGTGCTGCAGAACCCCGAGACGATCCAGGCGATCATGCAAACGGTGCTCGCGCTGGGGGGACAGGCGGGCGGTTGACAGCCGAGGGGACACAGGCGACCGGGACAGGCGTTGTCCGCGCCGTGCATCCGGGCAGGAGCCGGCGGCCCGGGTAGCGGCCGGCGGCCTGGCCAGTGGCCGGCGGCCCGGGCAGTGGCCGGCGGCCCCGCCAGTGGCCGGCGGCCCCGCCAGTGGCCGGCGGGTCAAGGCCTCGCTGTCCCTACATCATCACCAGGCCGCCGTCGACGCCGACGACCTGGCCGGTGACGTACGCGGCCTCGTCCGAGCACAGGAAGGCGACCACGTCGGCCACCTCATCGGCGGTGCCGAACCGGCCCATCGGCGTGGAGGAGCGGATCCCCTGCTGGATCGACTCCGGCAGGACCTGGGTCATCTCGGTGAGGACGAAGCCGGGTGCCACGGCATTGCAGGTGATCCCGCGCGTGGCGACCTCGCGTGCGGTGGCCTTGGTGAGCCCGATCAGCCCGGCCTTGGCGGCCGAGTAGTTGGCCTGTCCCGCGTTCCCGGCCTGGCCGGCCACGCTGCTGATGTTCACGATGCGCCCGCGGCGGGCGCGAAGCATGGGCCGCAGGACGGCCCGGGTGGCGTAGAAGGCGCCCGACAGGTTCGTCTGCAGCACCTCCTGCCAGGCCTGGTCGGTCATCCGCATCAGCAGGTCGTCGCGCGTGATGCCGGCGCTGTTCACCAGGATGTCGACCCGCCCGAACGACTCGAGCGCGGCCGCGACCAGCGCGTTGGCAGCCGCGGGATCGGTGACGTCGCCGCGGTGGGCCACGGCGTGCCGGCCGAGCGACTCGACCATGGCGGCAGTCTCGCGGGCAGCCGCCTCGTTGCCGCGGAAGCTGAATGCGACGTCCGCACCCTGGGTGGCGAGCCGGGCCGCGATGGCGCGGCCGATGCCGCGGGAGCCGCCGGTCACGATGGCCGACTTGCCGGAGAGATCGATCACGATGTCACCTCGCCTGGGACGCTGAGCGGGGCGCTGGGCAGACCTGAGGATTGTGCCGGATTGTGGAGGCGGCGGCACGGAACGGGCAGGTCGGCCGGCGGGATGACGAGCATGGAGCCCCGGCTCACGCACGGATCGCCGCCCACGCCGACCGCGCACGACAGCGAAGCCGAGCCGTCGTCCGGCAGACAGGTCGCATCGCGCGCGTAAGGCTCGCGTGGCGTGCATTGGAGGCGAAACGCCGGGTGGCCGCCGCTTACGCTCGGGTGGCGCGCGGCGGGGCTGCGCCAGGGAACACCCGCGCCAACAGCGTCCGGCGACTGTCCGTCCGCGCCGTCGGGTGTGCGACGGGCTGTGTTGCGCGGCGGGCGAGGCGCTGTTCGCCCGCGACCACCGGGCCCGCCAAGTTGACCAACGCTCGCCTGGTGAGCGCGAGACGGCTGTCGGCGCCGCTGCGGCGGGCGGCATCCTGCCGCAGCTGAGCCAGCCGTGCGTCATCGAGCACGAGACTGGGCTCGAGGAAGGCAGCATAGGTGTGGTTCAACCCGCGCTCGGCCCGCCCTGCCCGCCTGGCGCTCATGGGATGAACGTTGGTCAAGAACGCGGCCGCGATGGCGCCCGCGGCCGACCAGTCCTGGTGGCGTGCGCCGCTGCCGTCCGGAGCCGAACGGCGAGCGGCTACTGCACGCTGTAGCGGTTGACCGGGCTCCAGCCGGAGTTGGCGTTCAGGGGCAGCGGGAACGCCTGTGCCCGCACGTACCACTG
>JAJYDP010000339.1 GCA_021777365.1 Chloroflexota bacterium
GTGGTGGCCGGCGTTCGGCGAGCGCGTGATCCTGGAGAGCCGCCAGGACCTGTACCGTGGGCTCGGCCGGATCCTCGTCGCCCATCTCAGCATCGAGCTGGGGGAGGCGATCGAGCCGTCGATGTTCCCCTGGGCGGCCGGCCGGCTGCCTGCCTGAGTGGACGGCCTGCGTCTCCTGGACGCGACCCTCCGGGCCTTCGACTCGAGGCTCCCGGACATCGTTCCGCCGCGCTGCACGGCGACCCGCTACCAGGCCAGCAAGTGCCGGCGCTGCCTGGAAGCCTGCCCCGCCGACGCGATCCGTCCATCGCCCTGGCTGACCGTCGACCCGGACCGCTGCACAGGGTGCGACGCGTGCGCCGCCGCCTGCCCCACGGGTGCGCTCGACGCACGGGAGCGCCGCGCCGCCTGGCGCGCCGTCCTCACGGATCGCGCGTCAACCGGGGTGGTCACCGTGGCCTGCGCGCGGGCCGGTGGAGCGGCCGAGGGAGTGGCCGCCGGCGCGTCCGCCGGTGTAACCGTGACGGCGAGCGATCCCGTGCTCCCTTGCCTCGGGGCGCTGGCGGCGGCCGACCTGGTGGCGGCGCGTGCCGCGGGTGCGACAGAACTGCGGCTGCGGTCCGGAGACTGCGGCACGTGCCCCTCGGCCGGGGCGATGGAGCCCGCGGACCGGCGCCTGGAGGCCGCGATCGTCGCCCTGGAGACGCTGGGGGCACCGCTCCGCGTGTCGGGAGAGGTGGCAGAGGAGTGGGCGCCGCATGACGCGCGCCGCCCCACGGGAGACGCCGTCTCGCGTCGGGGCTTCTTCACGTTCGCCCGGATTCGCTCCCGGCGCGCGGTGTTGAACGTGCTCCCCGAGCGACGCACGGACGTGGCCGTCCTCCACGGTCACTCCACCCCGCCCCCGGCCCACGCCCGACTCCTGGCCGACCTCGAGGTACTCCGGCCTGCCGGGACAGCCCCCATCGAGCTGTCCGCCGGCCTGCTGCCGCTGGCTGGGATCTCCGTCGGCCCGGCGTGCGACGCCTGCGGGCTATGTGTCGCCTACTGCCCGCATGCGGCGCTCGACATCGAGGAGGCTCAGCCGCGGCTCGATGCGCGCCGGTGCACCGGCTGCGGACTGTGCGTCGAGGTGTGCCCGCCCGGGGCACTTGCCATGCGGGCCGCTCGGGTGCCCCTCGATGCGCCGCCGCGAGGGGACGGCCTGCCGCTCGAGCGCGCCGGCCGGACCACCCGCGCCGCCGAGCCGGCATCTCCGGCCCGCGGACGCGACCCCGACGCCCGCATGCGCGAGGAAGCCGCGCGGCACCTGTATGGCCGCGCCCGATGAGCGACTGGCCGCGCCCGATGAGCGACGAGACGACGCCCGGGCCCGTGCTCGATGCGTTCCGGCGACCGCTCGCGGACCTGCGCGTCTCCGTGACCGATCGCTGCAACTTCCGGTGCACGTACTGCATGCCGGCCGACGTCTTCGGGCCCGACCACGCCTTCCTCCCGCGGGCGAGCGTCCTGACGTTCGAGGAGATCGAACGGGTCGTCCGGTGCTTCGCCGACCTCGGCGTCCGCAAGGTCCGGCTCACGGGCGGCGAACCGCTGGTGAGACGCGACCTGCCCGTGCTGGTACGGCGCCTCGCCGCTGTCCCGGGGATCGCCGACCTGACCATGACCACCAACGGGGCGTTGCTCCCGTCCCTCGCCCGGCCGCTCGCCGCTGCCGGGTTGCGACGCGTCACCGTGAGCCTGGACTCGCTGGACGACGCGGTCTTCGGGGCGATGAACGGCGTGAGCTTCCCGGTTGCCCGGGTGCTGGACGGGATCACCGCCGCCCGCGCCGCGGGACTTGCGCCCGTCAAGCTCAACTCCGTGGTGAAGCGGGGAGTGAACGAGGCGAGCGTGTTACCACTGGCCCGTTTCGCTCGAGATCAAGGCCTTGTCCTTCGCTTCATCGAGTACATGGATGCAGGACGCACCAACGGTTGGCGCGTCGAGCAGGCAGTTCCGGTCGCCGAAATGGTGGCCGCACTTGACGCTGCCTTCCCGCTGGAGCCGCTGCCGCCGGCCTATCCCGGTGAGGTCGCGACCCGCTGGCGGTACCGCGACGGCGCCGGTGAGGTCGGCTTCGTGGCCTCTGTCAGCCGGCCGTTCTGCCGGGGCTGCACGCGGGCCCGGCTGTCGGCGGACGGTCACCTGTACACGTGCCTGTTCGCGACGCGCGGCCGCGATCTGCGCCAGTTGCTCAGAAGCGGAGCCGATGAGGCGGTTCTCAGGTCGTCGGTCACGTCCGTCTGGCGCGCGCGCGCCGACCGGTACTCCGAGCTGCGCACGGCAGAGCGGGTGCACGCGCCACGGCCGGAGATGTTCGCGATCGGTGGATGAGAACGGCCCTTCTCCTTGTCCACGCGTCCCGAGGGCGTGGGGCTCGATCGTGGCGGCAAGGGCGGGTTCGAGCGCGCCTCCCGGGACGACGTCGCCGCGCAACGCCGTCGCGGCGCCGCCTACGCGGCGACCGCGCGCCGGGACCGAACGGACCGCGCGGCTCCCGCCCTCATCGACGCGGCACACAGCAGCACCACGACCGCCAGCAGCACCACGGTGAACAGATGTGAGGCGAGGGGCTGGTCGAGCAGGGTCACTGCCGACATGGCAGCGACCGCCACGGAGGCACGCCAGAAACCCGTGCCCGGGAGCGGCCAGATCGCCGGCAGCAGGAGGAAGACGAGCACGCAGTCCTGCACGAACAGGTTCGGATCCACCAGCAGGACGATGCCGATACCGGCCGCGAGCATCCGCCGGCCACCCTCGGACTCGAACCCGGGGCGCTGGAAGCGACAGGCAACCAGCCACAGCGCCACGAGCCCGGCGGCCAGCACGGCCCACAGCACGTCCATCGAGACGACGGCGCCCTGGCCCAGGAACCCGACGAGCAGCCCGTTCAGCCCCTCGGCGGTCGACAGGTCGCCCTGCCAGACGGAGCGTGCCACGGCGCCGGCGCCGTTGAAGTGGCTGACGCCGACCTGGACCAGGTACCCCACGTACGTGACGTAGGTGCCGATCCCTACGAACGGCAGGCTCGCCAGCGTGAGCGCGGCGCCGCCGGCGAACGACCAGGCGACGGCAGCCCAGCGCCGGTCCAGCGCGAGTGCGAGGAGGGGCAGCGCGATCAGCTGCGGCTTGAGCCACCACGTTGCCAGCGCAAGCCCCGCCAGCCGCCACGAGCCCCGACGGGCCGCCTGGAGCGCGGCGAGACCCCCGAGCAGCATGGCGGCCGACCACTGCCCCTCGGCCAGCGAGTGGTAGGCGGGGAAGCTCAGCGCCAGGAGCAGCGCGCCGGCCACGCGCTCGCGTGCGGGCAGCGGGCGTGCGATCCAGGCACCGGCGGCGGCCAGCATCGCCAGGCTGAACAGTGCCCAGGCGGCGCGCGCCGCCTGGGCCGGCAGCGCGGCCAGCGGGGCGAAGGCGACGGCGGCAAAGGGCGGGTTGATGAACGGCATGTAGCCGTTTGCCCCGACCGGCGACGGGATGATCGTCCGCTGGATCGACGTGATCGCGCCGGCGTCGTAGAGGCCGCCGGGATTGCCGTCGAGCACGAGCTTCCCGGCGGCGTAGAAGGCCAGGAAGTCGTGGTGGGTGCCGGCCGCCATGGGTGTCGCGAGTTCCACGACCAGGGCGGCGAGGAGCAGCGCGCCGATCGCGACCAGGAGAAGCGCCAGCGGCCACAGGAGGGGTCCGAAGGGGTCGTGCCTCTGGCGTCCGAGAGCTGCAGCGCCGGGGACGGTCATGCGTATTCGGATTCCAGGAGAGCGGCCGGCGGCTGCGGGTGCATGTCCCGGCGATGGTGCCATGTCCCGCCGGTGGCTGCCTCGCGGCGGCTGGCGCCCGGTCCCGGACCCGGACCGCGAACGGCGCCCGCCCGCGCACCGTCACGCTGCGGCGGACGGGGATGGACTGCCGCCGGTGGCAACCACGGACGACGTGCCCAGCACACGGCCCGACGCGTCGGAGGCCCGCACGGCGACCAGGGATGCAGGGGAGGAGAGCCTGATGATGGTCTCGAAGCCCGATCGAAGGGCGGATGCGGCGATGGCAAGGGAATCGGCGCGCTCGCCGGCCAGCACGTCCCAGCGCACCACCTCGGTCGCGCCGTTCCAGCTCGCGTAGACGGTGAGCGACCCGCCCCCCGGGTCCACCGCGACCGCGGGGCTGTCGGCCGGCTCTCCGAGCCACTCGCAGCGGAAATCGCGGTACGACTGGACCGCGGCCGGGAACGCGGCATCGAAGAGGAGGCGGCCATCCGGGGAGAACTCGCTGCAGTACGGCGTGCTCCCCCAGCCCACGAAGAGGTTGCCGTTGGCAAGCAGCTGGACGTTGCCCTGGCTGGCGACCAGGTCGGGCCGGGGCCGCGTGTACGCGCGCACGAGGTCGGCGGTCATCGCCGTCTCGTCGAGGCGCAGCACGAGCGCCCGGGCGGGGACGGGGGGCGCCTCGTCGTCGAAGACGGTCAATGTCCCGTCGGCCTGGACGCGTGCGTCGTGCTGCCAGCCGAAGGACGCGCCGGGGCCAATTCGGAAGTCGTTGCGCTGGCCACCGAGGCGCCAGGCGATCGTCCCGGTGGGCCGGTCGATCCGGTAGATAGTCGAGGTGTTACGGGCCGACACCAGGAGGCTGCCGTCGGGCTGCAGCTGGATGGCGTTGGTGTGCACGTAGTCGTAGGCCGACCCGGCCGTCTTCGGGGCGCCGGCGAGGGACTCGTCGAGCGCGATATGGTCGATCGCGTGCCAGTCCCAGAGCAGGGCGCCCGTCGCGATGTCGACCTCCTGGATCGTGCAGTCCAGGACCGGCCACGGGAGCGGGCTGCCACCGGCGAGCTTCTGGCTGCCATCGACGATCACGTCGGCGAAGAAGAGCGCGGTGCCCTGCGGGGTGATCTGGAACTCGTGCAGGTCCACGGTCCGGCCGTTTCCGGCCTTGATCCTGGCGACCTCCCGGTAGCTGCCGTCTGCGATCACGCACTCGCCCGAGCCGATGCCCCCGTTTGTCGTCCCCTCCCACCAGGTCAGCACCGGCCGGCCGAGGTACTGGGCCACCCGAAAGTCGGTGGCGTGCTGGCCGGTGTCCGGCCGCATCCAGATCAGCTCGCCGGTGTTGTCGATGATGGTCGGACCGTCGGCACCGGCGCCGTTGTTCGGCGTGAGGAAGATGTACCCGGGGGCGACGTCTCGTGCCGGGGTGCCGACCGAGACCACCGGCGGCGCCAGGTCGGGGCGCGAGCGGAAGCTGCGCCGGACGGTCGACGCGCTCGAACCGCTGGCATCGGTGCCCCCCGGCGGTGCCTCGCTTGCGAGCGCCGCCAGCAACGGGCCGGCGCTCGGCGATGATTCGGGCCCGCCGCCCGCGCCGCGGGCGAGTCCGTACACTGCCGCGCCCGCCGGTACGCTGCCGACCGCGAGGATTCCGACAGTCCTGAGGAAGCGGCGCCGCGTCCACGCGCGCGACGACAGGTTCGTCTCCATGCTCGTCGACCCCACTCGTGAATGGCTGCCCATGCGTCCGGGCGGGGAGGCGACGTCGCGTCTCCCCCGGAGCAGTGAGTGCGCCGTGCGCGCCGCGCAGCAGTCGGTCGACTGTGCCTCCGTCGAGATGGTCGCGAACGAACCTGCAAGCTGCCTGAAAGGCCGGTTCGACAGCCGCCCGTGTCGGCGCCGTGCGCAAGCTCTGCGCCTGCCGGGGCGATCAGGCACCCAGGGTGACACCTGGAGCGGCCAGGGCGGCCGCGCGGCCCTCGCGACCCGCGATCGCCCACGGCGGAACGGTGGCCCCGCGCCGTTCTCGCGGACCACGGCTAGACTCGTGCGGGCGCCGAAGTGGCGGAACCGGCAGACGCGGCGGACTTAAAC
>JAJYDP010000340.1 GCA_021777365.1 Chloroflexota bacterium
CACCCTCGCCGAGCAGTTCCGGCGGCGCGGCTTCACCCGCGGTGAGCTCCTCCGCGACGGTCGGACGTTCGGGCGATACGAGGCCGAGGCGCCCAACGAGCGCTGGATCGGCGACGTGCTCGCTGGCAGGCGGGGCCGGGCTTGGCTGTCCGCTCGGCTCGGGGGCGGCGGGCTGAATCGTCATGCGGGGCATCATACCGACCGTCGCGCTCGCTACCCTCGGCCCAGGGTCGTGGTCCTCGAGTCTGACGATGTGTCTCGTACCCTCGTCCGTGTCCGGTGCGAACCGGCGCTTCAGCTCTCTGCACCTTTGAGTTCGTCGCAACGGCCGGGCCCTGAGCCCGCGACACGGGCGCCGGACCGGGTCCGCACCGCCGCCCCCTCCCCTCACGCGCCCACCAGCCCCGCCCGCGCCAGGGCCTCCGCCGCCCGGGCCCCCAGGGCATCAGGGGTCGCGCGGGCGTAGCGCCGCGTGACGTCGGTGGACGAATGGCCGAGGTAGCGGCTGACCTCGTCGAGGGGCATGCCGTGGTTCACCAGGAGCGTGGCCGTGGCATGGCGGATGCGGTGGGCGCCGAAGGTGGCAAGGGTGCCGCCCCCCGCGTGGTAGCGACGACGGAGCATGAGCGAGAGGGAGTTGGTGGTGAGGGGATGGACGCCCTGCTCGTGGTGCGCCGAGAGGAAGAGGAAGCCCGGACCGTCCGGCGCCTCTCCCAGGAGCTGGGTGCGTCCCTGCGCGAGGTAGGCGAGCAGGGCGGCCCGCGTCTCGGGATGGAGAGCCACCTCGAGCGTCTTGCCGCCCTTGCCCCGCCGGAAGCGCAGCACCCCATGGTCGAAATCGACGTCGTCGGTCCGCAGGAGCCGCACCGCGCTGTTGCGCGCGGCGGTGGTCGTGAGCACCGACACGATGGCCCGGTCGCGCAGATCCAAGGATCCCGCCCCTGCACAGCCCCGCTCGAGCGCGTGGAGGTCGGCGAGGGTGGCGGACTTGGGCGGGGTCTCCTCGGACGGCAGGAGGGGGTGCAACCCCGCCCGTCGATGGGTGCGCCGGAACGGGTTGGCGGTGAGATACCCCTCATCGAGGAGCCACAGACAGAGCGCACGCAGGGGGCGCATGTAGGCGTTGACGCTGTTGAGCGAGAGCGGCTGCGCCATGCTGTGGGCAGCCGAGCGCTCCACCGCATCGGGATCGCCCCGCCACACCCCGCACACCTTCGGCCGTGAGCGCAACTCCTCGACATACGCCGCCAGCGTGTGGAGATCGAGCGCGGTGGTGGTGGCTGGGCGTCCCGTGGCAGCGAGCCAGTCGAGGAAGCGGCGGAAATCGGCAGCGTGCTTGGCGCAGGTCAGCGGACGCCAGGCCGAGCCGTAGAGGGCGGTGTAGGTCGCGATGAGGGGCGCGAGCGGTGCACCCTGGGGCGGCACAGCGGGCTGCGGCGCTGGCCAGGAGCGCGCTGTCGACCAGCCTGCCGTGTCCCCTCCGGCCGGCACGGGATCCCGGCGCACCTTGTGCCGGAGGCGCCGACGCGGGATGCCCGTGCCTGCTCCGACCCGCTGCGCGGGGCTGCTTGACATGACGTTATACTACGTCAGATCGACAGGATACGCAACCGAGACTCGACGGCCAGGGGCCGGAGGCGGTGGAGATGGTCCTTGACGAGGCGACCTTCCGGGAACGTCTGCGCGAAGTGCTGGCCCGTTCCGGGCTCTCCCAACGCGCCCTCTCCGGCGCCTTCGGGCGCGATCCGGGCTACGTGCAGGCGCTCTTGGATCCCCAGCGACCGTCACGGGCGCGACCCACCCCGGCTGACCTAGTGCGCGCCTCCGATGCCACCGGTATCTCGTTCGTCGAGCTGCTCGAGCGGCTGTGCGACGTACCGCCTCAGCGCCTCGCCGCAGAACTCACCGCGCTCGGGCTCTCACCTGCCGCTGACGCGGCGCTCCACGCTTTGAGCGAGGAGGAGCGGCGCAGCGTTGCCGACTACGTCGCCTTCCTCGCCGCACGGCGTCGGGGCCGGACACCTCCTCCTCACCAACGACCGGCGGCGGTGAAGTAGAACTGCGTCCCCGCCTCGTTGAGGGCAGCGCCATACACCGCCGCATCGACGAGATCGTCGTGCTCGCCGTTGGGGAAGGCCACCACCTCGTCCTCATAGAGCCGAAGACCGGGGGCGCCGCGGAGGTGGAAGACCGTGCCTGCCTCGTAGCGGGCGGCGAGGGCGCGGGCGCGCACGACCTTGTCGCGGTCGGGATAGACCGCCCGGGCGGGCAGGCGCGTGCGGGCCAGGAGCTCGCGGGTGAAGGTGGACTGGTAGGCGGTGGCCTCCACGTTGAGGTCGGCGAGCGGCCGGGCCCCAGGCGAACGGATCGTCAGGCCCGCGAAGCCCGCCGGCAACGCGTCGCTCGGCCACAGGAGCCGGGGCCCATCGGCCTGCCCAGCGTCGAGCTGCCCTGCCTCATCGAGCCCGGTGAGCCAGCGCCGATGGCCCTCGTCGAGGCGCAGGTGCCAGGCGCCCACCAAGTAGAGGTTGCCCTGTCCGTCTTCCAGCCACTCCACCGCCGCGGTGTAGTCGGCGCGTTCCTTCGCGCTGGCGGCGAGATCGACCCCCACCCGCCGGGCCCCTTCGGGGACGTTCGTCACGTAGCGGAACCACTCGCGCCGGATGATGTTGCCCCCCATCCCTGCCGGATCGTTCTGATACTGCAGGTTGAAGATCGCCGACCCGAGCTCGGCGCGCTTCGCTTCGAGCGTGGCGAGGGGCCACACCGCGGGCCACAGGGCCTGCCCATCGGTGTCGATCGCGGTGCGCACATGGGCCGGCCAGCCACGCGCCAGCAGCTCGGCATAGAGGTCGTCTTGGTGCCAGCGCGTGCCCAGGAACCAGCGCCGTCCCGGATACGTGCCGTCCGCCTCCGCGCGCAAACCGAGCGCGGGGTCGGCCGCCGCGACCTCGTGCAGCGCCGGTGAGTCGGGCACGAGGATCGGGTCGACCACCGACCAGTAGGTGGTGAGCGCCTTGGCGCGCATGGCCGCGCTCGTGTTCTCCTGCTCCGCCACGAGGTCGTCGGCCAGCAGGATGTCGGCCCGGGGTCCGGGGCGTACCGAGGCCAAGCCCTCGGCGCGACAGGTGCTGTCCTTGCCGTGGCGCGCCTCGGTGCCCGCCACGCTCCAGCGCCGATCGCTCCAGATGGGCCCCTTCACCCCCCGAGTGGCCCAGGGGAACACCTCGGCGAAGCGGTCCGACTCGACCAGGCGGCGGATGGCCCCCGAACGCGCCTCGGCATCGTCGGCCACCGCGGCCATGACGAGGACACGCACCTGGCCCTGCGTGGCCCCGATGAGGCGCGCGGTGCGGTACGTGAAGAGCGTCGTCTTGGCGTGGCCGCGGGGCAGCAGCACGAGGGCGGCCGCGTGGCGGTCGGCGAACGCCGACGCGGCGCGCAGATGGTCGGGGAAGACGAGATCGCCGACGTATTCGGCGAAGGCCGCGTCATCGCGGACGGCGAGGCGCCGCAGCATCTCGCGGTAGCTGTGGGTCATAGCGCCGGCTCCCCTTCCCCATCGGCGGGCCTTGTCTCGAGCCAGGCGAGGTGGCGGCGCAGGCGCTCCGCCTCTTCGGCCCGGCTGAGGTGCTCGGCCGGGTGATCGGCGAGGGTGACCGACAGGGCGAGGGGGGTCCCCTCGGGACCCGACAGTTCCGTCCGCAGGGGGGCGTCGATCCCGCGCAGGCGGCTCCACTGCTCCTGCGCCTTCAGGTACGCGTTGAAGTAGCCGACGCCGACGTTGCTGTTCGCGTTCAACGTGGAGCGGGCGCGCGCGGTGCGCATGGCGTCATCGAGGCGGGCGAGCGCCGCCGCCCGATCCTCGTCGAGGTGCCCGCGCGCGGCGCGCTCGGCCCAGCTGCGGCGGATGGCCCGCACGTGCTCGCGCACCCGACGCGGACTGATGGCGATGGGCGCGGGCGCCTCGGGCCCGCTGAGGGCGCGATGGATGGCGCTCACCGAGAGCCCCTGCAGGAGGAGCGTCTCGATCCGCTCGCGCAGCGCGGTCTGCTCGGCCTCGGAGCGGCGGCCGCGGGCGGGGATAGACATGCTCGTCGGTTGGGTGCCCATCGTCAGGCCACCTTCCGGGGGGTGAGGCCGGTGAACGCGGCCCAGCGCTCCAGGGCGACCTGGCAGTAGGCGGGATCGAGCTCGATGCCCAGACCCACCCGCTCGGTCATCTCGGCTGCGATGAGCGTCGTCCCCGAGCCCAGGAAGGGGTCGAGCACCCGCTCGCCGGGGCGGGAGCTGTTGCGGAGGGCGCGCTCGACCAGCCGGCAGGGCTTCATGGTGGGATGGACCGCACTGCGCGCCGGGCGGGGGATCTCCCAGACCGTGTCCTGGGTCCGATCGCCGCGATACAGATGGGGGGCTCCCGCGCGCCAGCCATAGAGCAGCGGCTCGTGGCGGTAGTGCAGATCGCCGTGCCCCAGCACGAAGTGGTCCTTGACCCAGATAACCGTCTGATGGACCGGCAGCTCGGCGTCGCGCAGGGCGAGGAGGAAGGCGAGGTGGCCAGGGCCCGCGGGGGACGCCAGATAGAAGGCGCCACCCGCCTTCAGGGGCACGCGGCGCAGGGCGGTCGCGACGAGGGCCCGGGTGCCCTCCTCGTCGAGGTCGTCGTTCGCGATCGTCAGGGCGGCCTTCGACTTCCCCACATAGCGCACCGCATAGGGCGGATCGGTCCACAGCAGATCCACAGCGCGTCCCCCGGTGAGCCGCTCGATGAGGGCCGGGTCGCGGGCATCCCCGCAGGCGAGGCGATGGCGCCCCAGCTCCCAGAGGTCGCTGAGCTGGACGTACACGTCCTTGGGCGCGGGTAGGTCGGGCGCCTCGTCGGGGTCGCGTGGGTCGCGCAGACCGGCCGCGGCCAGGAGCGCCTCGACCGTGTCGGCGTCATAGCCTGTGCCGGCGAGGTTGGCAGAGGCGGCCTCCTCGGCGAGGATGGCCGCGAGGAGCGTGTCGTTGTATGCGCCGAGGTCGGACGTGCGGTTGTCGGCCAGGAGGTAGGCCGTCGCGGTCGCGTCATCGAGATCCACCAGGTTGGCGGCGATCTCGCTCCAGCCCAGGGCGCGCGCGGCACGCAGGAGGTGGTTGCCGGCCACCACGAACATCGTGCTCCGCTGCACGACGAGGGGCTTCTGCTGCCCGAAGCGCTCGAGGCTGGCCGTGATCGCCTCCACGTCGCCGCGGCGGGGGTTGCGGGGATGGGGCGTGACGCTGCCGATGGGCACCGCGAGTGAGCGCAGAGCGGGCGCGATGCGGGGCGCGGGCGAGCCGGTCTCGGCCAGCCGCGACGGGTCCGGCGAGCGAGGACGCTGGTCAGCGGTCCGCCGGTGGGGCGCGTGTGTGGGGCGACGAGGAGACGAGGTGCGCGGGGTCATGACAAGAGCCTCCGGTGCATTTCGGCCATTTGTTCTATTGGCCTGCGCGCGGAGCGTGCCCTTGGTCGCAGCTCCTGTCGAGGGCGCCTCGATCTACGGCCCTGCCCGCCTTCAGGGCCGTAGCGGCCCCGCCGAGGGCCTCTCGATCGGCGTCGTCTGAGCACGAGCTATGGGCGCGTCGAGCGGACCAAGGCAGACTGCCCCATGATCCTCATCCCCACCGTAGCAGCCCTGTCACGGCGGGACCGATCTACGCCGGTGTGCGACGGATTGATGGGCTGTCTGGCGGGCAGGTCGGGCAGGTTCCGGGCGCGAGGTGGCCGGTCAAGGCGGTAGGGGGGAGACTCGGCGCGGACTCGTTGGCGTTCGGCGGAATCGGACGCTTAGCCGTCCACCGGGTGCTTGGGAAGCAAGCACTCTGCCAACTGAGTTACTCCCGCCCAGGAGCGG